>CAYXDL010000058.1:0-9414 GCA_964463775.1 uncultured Hyphomicrobiales bacterium | reverse complement strand
CCTCAATCCCGCCCGGCCATGCCCGCCGGGAAACGACCCCGTACCCGCCCGCCGCAACCGGCAGGGCATGGAGGAACATTCCTATACCCTTGGGGGCGGCATGAAAACACCCTCCGCACAAATCCCTGAAACAGGCCGGTTATTACATCCCGGGGGCCGGGGCCACGGCAAGATCGGGCGGCGTTCAGGCGATTCAGCCCATGGCCCCCTGCATCATGCTGGCGGAGACGATCAGCGCCGCCCAGATGCCCAGCAATGCCCCGAGATTGATCAGATCCTTGATGATACGCGGCATAACACCCTCCTTTGTTCTTTATATGTTCTCATATATTCCTGTTTTGTTCTTTTTGTCAACCATGATTGTCCATGAAATACGCACGAAGGCCGTACAGGGCGGGCATGATCGGATATGGAATCAGGAAAAAAACCTGCCGGTCATGAATGACAACTCAGCAGGCGAAAAGCCGGTATGGGAAACCCCGTCGCGGAAAAGGACGGGCGGAATACTCAGAGCGGGATGTGAACCCCCAGCCCCGGCAGCAAGTGGCCCTCATGCAGATGGCAGGCCCGGTCCATCGCCGTGGCAAGATCGAGATTATGTGTCGCGATCAGCGCCGCGACACCGCGTTCACGGGTCAGATCCATCAGTTCTGCAAATACGGTGACAGCGGTATCGGGGTCCAGATTGCCGGTCGGCTCGTCCGCCAGAACAAGCCGTGGCTCATTGGCCAGCGCCCGGGCGATCGCCACCCGCTGCTGTTCTCCGCCCGACAAGCGTGCCGGACGATGGTGCAGACGCGCCGACAGGCCCAGACGATCGAGAAGCGTACGAGCCCGCTCCATCGCCGCCCCCTTCCCCCGCCCGGCAATACGTTGGGGAATGACGACATTTTCCAATGCGCTGAATTCGGGCAGCAAGTGATGGGCCTGATAGACGAAGCCGATATAATCGCGCCGCAGCGCCGTGCGCCGGCGATCGCTCATGCGGGTGCAGTCCTGACCGGCGATGAATATCCGGCCATCATCGGCCCTTTCCAAGAGCCCGGCCAGATGCAGCAGGGTCGATTTCCCGGCCCCCGACGGGCCGACCAGGGCCACCGCCTCGCCCGCATGCAGATCCAGGCAGATATCGCGCAGCACATGCAGTACCTCCTCCCCCTGACGGAAAGAGCGCCCGACATGATCAAGGCGGAGGACAGGCGCGGCGGTTTCATTCATAGCGCAGGGCCTCCACCGGGTCGAGGCGGGCCGCCCGCCAGGCGGGATAGAGTGTCGCCAGGAAGGACAGGGCCAGCGCCATGATGATAACCAGCGTGGCCTCGCCCGTGTCGAGAATGGCAGGAATGCGCGACAGGAAGCGGATTTCGGCGTTCCACAGCTCCATCCCGGTCAGCCCTTCCAGCCATTGGCGTATTTCATCGATATTGATCACGAATACCAGGCCAAGCACCGCGCCAACTGCCGTGCCGATCACCCCGACACTGGCCCCGGCGATGATGAATATGCGCAGGATCATACCCCGCCCCGCCCCCATGGTGCGCAGGATGGCGATATCGCGGCCCTTGTCCTTCACCAGCATGATCATCGAGGAAATGATGTTGAAGGCAGCCACAACAATGATCAGGGTGAGGATCAGAAACATGACATTGCGCTCCACCTCGATGGCGGAAAAGAAGCCGGCATTGGCCTGCTGCCAGTCAAACAGACGCACGGGCCGTCCCGCCAGAAGGGAGGCGATCCGTTCCTTGATCACACCGACATTGTCGGCATCCCTCACCTCGACTTCGACGGCGCTTACCCCATCGCCAAGACGCAGATATTTCTGCAGCCGCTGCAGGGGCACGAAGATATAGCCGGAATCATATTCATACATGCCGACATCGAAGGTCGCGACCACGGTATAGGAAATCAGCCGCGGGACAAAACCGAAGGCCGTATTGCTGCCCTTGGGCGATATCAGGGTAATCCTGTCACCGATGCCAAGCCCGAGCTTGCGCGCCAGCCGGTCGCCGATCACCGCCTGATTCTGCCCGCTGAAATTGTCAAGAGAGCCGCGCACGATCTTCGATGCCACGATGCGCCGTGCCCGCAGATCATCGGGGCGCATGCCGCGCACCAGCGCGCCGGTGGCCACCTGATTGGCCGTGGCCATCACCTGCCCCTCGGCGATCGGGGTGGCGCGGACCACCCCGTCGATCCGGCGGATGCCCCGGGCGATTTCATCGTAATCCCTCAGCGGCGTGCCCACACCTTGCACCAGAACATGGCCGTTCAGCCCCAGAATGCGCGACAGCAATTCGCTGCGGAAACCGTTCATCACCGACATCACGATGATCAGCGTCGCCACACCCAGGGCAATGCCGGTCAGGGAAAACCACGCAATGATCGAAATGAAGCCTTCCTGGCGCCGCGCCCGCAGATAGCGGGCGGCGATGACCCATTCGATCGCGGCGAACATGCTCAGCCCAGAAAACGGTTGATCAGGGCATCGGCGCTCATTTCCTCGCGTGCGCCGGTGGCCCGGCATTTCAGCTCGACCATTCCGTTTTTGGCACCGCGCGGCCCGACGATGATCTGCCAGGGCAGCCCGATCAGATCCATCCGCGCGAATTTGGCCCCGGCGCGTTCGGCTGTATCGTCATAGAGCACCTCCTGCCCGCCATTGCCCAGGCGCTGATAGAGATCACGGGCCAGCGCGGCGCAGCTCTCATCCTGCTCCTTGAGGCTGATCAGGCCGAAACGGAACGGGGCGATGGATTCGGGCCAGATGATGCCGTCATCGTCATGGCTGGCCTCGATGATCGCGCCGACCAGACGCGAAACCCCGATACCGTAAGAGCCCATGTGGATGGGGGTTTCCCTGCCGTCCGCACCGGCGACAACCGCTCCCATCGGTTCGGAATATTTGGTGCCGAAATAGAAGATATGCCCGACCTCGATACCGCGGCGGCGCAGCAGGTCCGCCTCTGCCACCGAACAGTTTTCCGCATCATGCATTTCATCGGTGGCGGCATAGAGCGAGGTCCAGCGATCGACCAGCGGCTGCAGGTCGGCGTCATAATCGATTTCCTCCCCAGGCGGATCGAAGGAAAGGAAATCCTTGTGACAGAACACCTCGGATTCGCCCGTATCGGCAAGAATGATGAACTCATGGGAAAGATCGCCGCCGATGGGGCCGGTATCGGCGGCCATCGGTATCGCCTTCACCCCCAGGCGGTGGAAGGTGCGCAGATAGGCGATGAACATCTTGTTGTAGGAGCGGCGCGCCGATTCATAGTCAAGATCGAAGGAATAACTGTCCTTCATCAGGAATTCCCGCCCGCGCATGACACCGAAGCGCGGGCGCACCTCGTCACGGAATTTCCACTGGATATGATAGAGCAGCTTTGGCAGATCCCGGTAGGACCGCAGCGCGCCGCGCACGATATCGGTGATCATTTCCTCATTGGTCGGCCCGTAGAGCAGATCGCGTTCATGGCGATCGCGAATGCGCAGCATCTCCAGCCCGTAATCGTCGTAACGGCCGCTCTCGCGCCACAGATCGGCGGGCTGAATGGTCGGCATCAGCATTTCCTGGCAACCGGCGGCATCCTGTTCCTCACGCACCACATTCTCGATATTGCGCAGCACCTTCAGCCCCAGCGGCAGCCAGGAATAGATACCGGCGGCGGACTGGCGGATCATGCCGGCGCGCAGCATGGTGCGGTGGGAAACGATCTGCGCTTCGGAAGGGTTTTCCTTCAGGACCGGCAGAAAATAGGTGGATAGGCGCATCACTTGCCTCTGCTGCTGAACAACGAACGGAAAAATTGCCGCCTATTTATGACGGTGGCGGCCCGATAAGGCAATAATGAGGCGCGGCTTTTGTCGGCTTTTTGCCCGCAGGGGCGGTCAGCGCCGCTTCAGCAGCTCACGGCAGGCAGCGATCAGGGCGGCCTCCCCGTCCTCGTCGAGGCGGTGGCCATTGAGAAAAATCCCGGAACCGTCGCGACCAATCTCCAGATCACCGATCACAATATCCGATTCCCCGCCCTGCAGCGGGCCAAGCGCGGGCAGCACCGCCTGCAAGGGTATCGTTAAACGGATCCGGGTTTCCGGACTGATGAAAATACGCCGTTCCGGATATAAGTCAGCGGGGGGAACCGGACGACCATGGACATCCACCCCTTCCCGGTAACCGGCCCCGTCCCCCTGCTGGCGATAGGCAGTGATTCGCTGGCAATCGCCATAGCGGAGAATCAGTGACGCCTCTTCCCCGGCCATGGCCTCAAAAGCCGGGAAAACAAGGGATTCCAGCACGATCACAACAAGAAGACAGCGCATGGGCGTCATTATACCCCATGAAAGGGCCCTCGCCGTCCTTATCCCCGGAGCTGAGCGGAACTGCCGGCCCCTCATATTTATGTTTTTAAATTAAAAAATGATAATAATCCATTGATATTGAAAGGTATAATTTATGAGGCAGGGATAAGGATTCATGCCGGGCTGCCGTCGTTTTCCGTGAGGCAGCACAAATTTTTTTGATGACGGCGGAATAGCCCTTCGCTACTATGCCCTTGCTTTGATAGCAAAAGCCCACCGAATGTTTCGGGGTCCGGGTTTAGGGAGGAAAAGCACCCGTAATTCAACAGGTTCGAAGCTGACCTTTCTGCTGTTTTTCAGCCGTTCCAGCTTCAGCCATGCTCATTAAGAAGCAAATGAAACGCGCGGATGAAATGCGCGGAAATACAAAGGGTGCGATAACAGGGAAATCCGGAAGCTGCAGGGCGGGAATGCAGCTGTCCGGTATGACTATCAGCCGTCAGGGGGAAAATCCCCCGGGCCGTCAGGGGGAGAATTCCCCGGCGAAGGTTCCGCGATCACGGTCCGTTTGCAGGACCTGCCAGCGACTTGCTTTACAAGGCCCCTTCAGCGGGTCTTTCTTTTTGCCTGTTCAGACATTTCTGTGACCGGATCTCTGTACGGGCGGAAGTGCATCTCGTCAGAAGAAAGGGAATGATTCCGCCCCCGACTCCTCTGCGCCCCTCCGATTCTCTCCGGTCCGCTGTCTCTGGTTCCGACAGGGCCTGCCTGCCCCGCCGTTATTCCGGGCTAAGGCTGGTGATGTAATTGCCCAGTCCCCAGGGGTCATAAACGACAACGGCCCAGTAAGCGGCGAACACCACAGCCGCCAGCAGGGTTGTAACCAGGAATTTCTGCCAGATGCGCGGCTTGACCGGTGCGCTGGTGGCATGGCCGGGCAGAACCTCTTCATCCTCTTCTTCCGCTGTCCGCACCCCGAACGGCAGCACGATGAACAGCATCATCCACCAGATGATCAGATAGGCGACAATTCCACCACTGAGCGACATGAGACAATATCCTTCCTGTCCGCCATACACCGAACCCGGCCGGTGAGGATACGGCCGTTATACCTGTTCCAGCTCCACCAGCGTACCGTTGAAATCCTTCGGATGCAGGAACAGAACCGGCTTTCCGTGCGCGCCGATCTTTGGTTCCCCGTCACCCAGAACGCGCGCACCCGCAGCTTTCAGACGATCACGGGCAGCGAGAATATCCTCCACCTCGTAACAGACATGGTGCATGCCGCCATCAGGGTTTTTCTCAAGGAAACGGGCGATGGGTGACCCCTCACCCAGAGGATGCAGCAATTCGATCTTGGTGTTGGGCAGGGTGACGAACACGACACTCACCCCATGCTCGGGAATGTCCTCTGCCTCGGATACGGTTGCGCCCAGCACATCGCGGTACTGTTTGCGCGCCGCTTCCAGATCCGGCACTGCAATCGCCACATGGTTCAGTCGTCCGATCATTTCCTGTCCTTCCCGTATCCTTTATGCGTCATCCCCAAGGCGCAGCACCGTCACCAGTGCCACAGGCCGTCGCCCGCTCATGCGCCGCACCAGCCGCCGCACCGCCTGGGCCGCGGCCTGTTCCACCGCATCATCGGCTGCGCGGGCCGATGCCTTCAGGCCCATGACAGCGTTTTCCACTTCCTTGCGCGCCTGCTCGGTATGGCGGGCTTCAATGCCGGGAATGCCCGAGAAGCGCAGCTGCGGTGCAAGCGCCGGCTTCCCTGCCGCATTCAGCACCACGGAAACCGCCACCGCGCCGTTATACATGATCTTGCGGCGCTGTTGCAGCACCTCATCGCGTATGTCCAGCAGGCTGTCCACATCCCGCGCCAGAACACCCACAGGTACCCGGGAGACGATCCCGGCCTCTCCCGGCGCCAGACGCAGCAGATCGCCGTTACTCACCCTGGGGGTTTCTCCGACTCCCAGCGAGCAGGCGAAATCCGCATGGGCACGGATATGCCGGTCCTCGCCATGCACCGGTACGGCAATACGCGGCTTCAGCCAGCCATACATCTGTGCGAGCTCCTCACGCCCCGGATGGCCGGACACATGCACCAGCGCATCCTTTTCCGTCACCACGTCAAGCCCGGCCCGCACCAGCATGTTGAGAAGCCGCCCGATGGCGCGCTCATTGCCGGGGATGATCTTGGAAGAAAAGATCACCGTGTCTCCGGGGCTGAGCGCCACATCGCGGTGCGAACCCTCGACAATCCTGTAAAGGGCGCCACGGGGTTCCCCCTGGCAGCCGGTGCACAGCAGCAGCGTCTTTTCACGCGGCAGGTATCCGGCATCCTCTGCTGTCAGAAATGGCGGCAGATCCTCCAGATAGCCGCAGGCACGCGCCGCCTCCACATTGCGCAACAGCGAACGACCGACGAGAATGGCATGACGGCCCAGTTCGGATGCCAGGCGGCCGATGGTGTGAATACGCGCAATGTTGGAGGAAAAGGTCGTCAACACCACGCGCCCTTCCCGCCCGGTCAGCAGACGGCGCAGGCTGGCCAGCACATCCGCCTCGGAGCCGCTGTGCCCGGCATTGAAGATATTGGTGGAATCGCATATGGCCGCCAGCACCCCCTCCTGCCCCAGCCGGGCAAAAGCGGACACATCGGTCGGTGGTCCGACCTGCGGGTCGTCATCCAGTTTCCAGTCCCCCGTATGCAGCACGGTGCCATAAGGCGTTCTGATGGCCAGGGAGCGGGCCTCCGGTATGGAGTGGGTGATCGCGATCATGGAGACCTCGAAGGCGCCGAGGGATATGGGCTCATCCTCCACAATCGTCAGCGGCACCTGATCCAGCAGCCCCTGTTCGGAAAGCTTGCGGCGCAGGATTTCGCCGGCAAAGCGCGTGGCATAGACCGGACACTGCAGCTGCGGCCACAGATAGGCCACAGCGCCCAGATGATCCTCATGTCCATGGGTCAGCACCAGCCCGAGCAGATCGTCGCGCCGTTCGGCGATCCAGGCCGGATCGGGCATGATGATATCCACCCCCGGCGTTCCGGAATCGGCAAAGCCGATCCCCAGATCGACCATCAGCCACTTACCGTCGCAGGCGTAAAGGTTCAGGTTCATGCCGATTTCCCCCGCCCCGCCCAGAGGGAGGAAATACAGCCCCTTTTTCAGTTCATCCAAAAGCCGTCATCCTCTGCTGTTGCGGCGGTGAATGGCCCGCAGGCCGCGCATGGTGATGTCCATATCCGTATATTCGATACAATCGGTGGCATTGGCGAAAAGCGATGCCAGGCCACCAGTGGCGATCACCGTCATTTTCTCGCCGAACTCGGCCTCCATACGCGCCACCAGCCCCTCGATCATGCCGACATAGCCCCAATAAATGCCCGAAAGCATGCAGGACTGCGTATCCCGGCCGATCACCTGCCGTGCACGGCCAATGGCGATGCGCGGCAGCTTGGCTGCAGCGGCATGCAACGCTTCCAGGCTGAGATTGACCCCCGGCGCGATGACCCCGCCGCAGTAATTCCCGTCGGCATCGACAACATCCAGCGTCGTCGCCGTGCCGAAATCGATGATGTTTTTCGGCCCCGGATATTTCTCATGCGCCCCGACCGCATTGACCAGACGGTCGGCCCCCACTTCCTGCGGGCGATCGACCAGAGCCCTGATACCCAGATCCACATCCTCGCTGCCGACGATCATCGGCGTGACCCTGAAATAACGCTGGCAGAGCTGCTGCAGGTCGAACAAAGCTTGTGGCACCACCGTCGAAATGATGGCGCTGTCGACACATTCCGTGGACAGATCGCGGAATTTCATCAGCTGGATCAGCCATACGGCGATTTCATCCGCTGTGCCCAGGCCGTGGGTGGTGACCCGCCATTCGCCCTTCATCTCGTCATTGTCGAACAGCGCGAATGTGATGTTGGTGTTACCCGCATCGATCGCCAGAAGCATCGCATTCTCCCTTCACCGGCATGCATCAGGTGGCCGGGAACACCTCCCCGGCGGCAATCAGGCGCCTGCCGCCATCCGCCAGACGCAGGCGGATGGCCCCGTCATCGCTCAGCCCCTCGAAAATGCCGCGCCATTCCTGCCGGCCGGCACGGGCGATCATTTCCTCACCCAGATAGCAGGCCCGTTCCAGCCAGGCGGCGCGGACAGGGGCGAACCCCTCACCTTTCCAGCGCCCGTACCAGATATCGAGCATCCTGACATATTCGCCCAGCAGCGTGCCGGGGCAAATGGTCGCGCCGGCGGCACGCATATGGGTCGCCGGATAAGGCGTATCCGCGGGGTGATGAGTCAGATTGACACCGCAGCCAATGACCACCCAGTCAGCCGTTCCCTGTGCGGAGCCATGGGATTCGATCAGTATTCCGGCCAGCTTGGCCCCGTCATGGAGGATGTCGTTGGGCCATTTGCAACCGATACGCCCCGGCTGCGGCAGATACGCCGCCAGGCTTTCCGCCAGCGCGACAGCGGCAACGAAAGACAGTTGCGCCGCCACGGCCACCGGACAATCGGGGCGCAACAGCACCGAACAATACAGATTGCCTTCCGGACTGTCCCATTGCCGCCCGTGCCGGCCGCGCCCGGCCAGTTGCCGCCGCGCGGTGACCACCAGCCCGCCCGGCGCACCGCCGCAGGCGGCGGCGATGGCCGTGTCATTGGTGCTGCCCAGACTGTCATAAGCCTCCAGCCGGTATCCGGCCGGCAGCGCACAAAGGCTCAAGGCTCAGAACAGGGCCGCGGCGGCATTGCCTGCCGCGCGCAGCAACGGGCCGGCAAAGGGGAAGAAAAACAGGTTGAAGGCCCCTGCCAGCCCCATCAGCAGGCCCAGTTCACGCCCGCTCGGCAGATCCAGGGGTTCAACCGCCTCATCGAAGAACATCACCTTGACGATGCGCAGGTAATAGAAGGCGCCGACAACGCTGGTCAACACGCCGATGACAGCCAGAACCGTCCAGCCGCTGCTGACGGCCGACATTTCCATGACCGCCTTGAACACATAGAACTTGCCGAAAAATCCGGCCAGCGGCGGCACCCCGGCCAGCGAGAACATCAGCAGCATCATGATGATCGCCATCGGCAGGTT
>CAYXDL010000057.1:0-9457 GCA_964463775.1 uncultured Hyphomicrobiales bacterium | reverse complement strand
GAAAAACTGTTCACCCTCTGCTCATCGCTGATGCAGGCCATCGTCAATCTGCCCAAACCCGTCATCGCCGAAGTGCAGGCCATGGCCACCGCCGCCGGCTGCCAGCTCGTGGCCAGTTGTGACCTGGCGATTGCCGCCGAAGGCGCCCGTTTCGCAACGCCGGGGGTCAATATCGGCCTGTTCTGCTCCACCCCCATGGTGGCGCTGTCGCGCAATGTGGCACCGAAACACGCCATGGAAATGCTGCTGACCGGTCAGCCCGTTTCCGCCGCGCGTGCCGCCGAAATCGGCCTGATCAACAAGGCCGTCCCCGAGCATGAACTGCGCCGGGAAGTGATGAACCTGGCCGAGGGCATCGCCGCAAAATCGCCGCTGACGCTGGCCATCGGCAAGGAAGCCTTCTACCGGCAGATTTCCATGCCGCTGAAGGAAGCCTATGAATACACCGCGGCGGTCATGACCCGGAACATGATGGCACGGGACGCGCAGGAAGGGATCGACGCCTTCCTCGCCAAACGTCAGCCCGTCTGGCGGGGCGAATAGGTTACCGGCGATGAATCACGACAGTTACAGCGATGCCTATATCGCCGGCATTCTGCGTGAATGCCGCACCATCGCCATGGTCGGCGCCAGCGCCAACTGGAACCGTCCCAGTTTCTTCGCCATGAAATACCTTCAGGGCAAGGGATACCGGATCATACCGGTCAATCCCGGCCAGGCGGGGAACGAAATTCTTGGCGAAACCGTTTATGCCGGCCTGAAGGATATTCCCGTCCCTGTCGATATGGTCGATTGCTTCCGCAAGCCTGACGCCATTCCCGCCATCTGTGCGGAGGCCATCGAAATCGGTGCCAAAGTGCTGTGGATGCAGCTTGGCGTGCGCAACATGGAAGCGGCACGCAAGGCAGAGGCGGCAGGGCTGAAAGTGGTCATGGACCGCTGCCCGAAAATCGAATACGGACGCCTGTCCGGAGAATTGGGCTGGATCGGCGTCAATCGCGGCATCCTTTCCGCCAAGAAACGCCCCCTGCTGTAATGGGGATAAAACGCGACTTTCCTCAACCCGGCTCCGCAATCGCAAACGAGACACGATGACCGAAAAGAAACCCGACTTCGCCACCCTGGCCGTTCACGCCGGCAGCAGCCCCGATCCGGTAACCGGGGCCCGCGTCACCCCCATCTATCAGACCACGTCCTATGTCTTCGACGATGCGGACCATGCCGCGCAATTGTTCAATCTGCAGACCTTCGGCAATATCTATACCCGGCTGACCAACCCGACCACGGCGGCGCTGGAGGAGCGCATCGCCACGCTTGAGGGCGGGCGCGCCGGTGTCGCCTGCGCCTCCGGCCACGCGGCGCAGCTCGTCGCCTTTCATACCCTGATGGAGGAAGGCGATGAATTCATCGCCTCCACCCGCCTTTACGGCGGTTCCGTCACCCAATTCGGGCAGACATTCGCCAAGATGGGCTGGAAGGTGATCTGGGCGGATCCCGATGATCCGGAAAATTTCCGCCGCGCCATGACCGGGCGCGTCAAGGCGATCTTCATTGAGGGCCTGGCCAATCCCGGTGGTGTGGTCACCGATATCGAGGCCATAGCAGCCATCGCCCATGAGCATCACGTCCCCCTGATCGTCGACAACACCCTGGCCAGCCCCTATTTGTGCAATCCGCTGCAGTGGGGGGCCGATATCGTCATCCATTCAGCAACCAAATTCATTGGCGGGCATGGTAATTCCATGGGCGGCATCATCGTCGATGGCGGCAGTTTCGACTGGTCGGCGGATGATCGTTATCCCACGCTTTCCGCTCCCAATCCCAGTTATCACGGGCTCCGCTTTCATGAAACATTCGGCGATTTCGGCTTTGCCATGGCCTGCCGTGCCCTGGGTCTTCGCGATCTGGGGCCGGCGATATCGCCGTTCAATGCCTTCCTGATCCTGACCGGATCGGAAACCCTGCCCCTGCGTATGGAAAAACACTGTGCCAACGCCCTGAAGGTTGCCGAATTCCTGCAGCAGGATACGCGGGTTGCCTGGGTTTCCTATGCCGGATTGCCCGACAGCCCCTATCACGCCCTTGCGCAGAAATACCTGCCGCGCGGGGCCGGTTCGGTGTTCACCTTTGGTCTGAAGGGCGGCTATGAGGCCGGCACGGCCCTGGTTGCCAAAGTCAATCTGTTCAGCCATCTGGCCAATATCGGCGATGTCCGCAGCCTGATCATCCATCCGGCATCGACCACCCACCGCCAGTTGAGCGAGGAACAGCAGATCGCCGCCGGCGCCGGTCCGGATGTCATCCGCCTGTCCATCGGCATCGAGGGGGCGGAGGATCTGATCGCCGATCTCGATCAGGCGATGAACTGAGACCACCCCCGCCTGTCGCCCTCAGGGGCGGCAGGCGGTATCCTCATCATGCAATATTCATGAGGCGGCGTGGCGGCATCCCTGCACCGGGCAATGCCCCTGCTCCAAGGAACGCCCCTGCCCGGAAGCACCGCGCGGCTTATTCGGCCGGTTCCGAGATTTCGATCAGATTGCCGTCAGGATCGCGGACATAGACCGAACGGATCGCCCCGGTGGCACCGGTGCGCATGACGGGGCCTTCCTCGATCCTCACGCCGGCCTCGTGCAACCGGTTCATGACATCACCAAGAGGGCAGGTGCTGAGGAAACAAAGATCGGCAGAGCCGGGAACGGGACGGCGGGCCTTGGGTTCAAATTCGCGCCCGGCCTCATGAAGGTTGATTTTCTGATCACCGAAACACAGCGCCACCCGCCCCTGGCCGAAAATCACGCGTTCCATGCCCAGAACATCACAATAGAAGGCGCATGTCGCCCCGATATCGGCAACGGTCAGCACCAGATGATCTAGCGATGCGATCATGTTTGCGCCTTCCCTTCTCCTCCCACGGTTTCGGCCGTCACCCAGTCGAGATAGGGTCCGTGACCATCCCTCACCTCCCAGGCGACGATACAGGGCACCTCATAGGGATGCAGCTCCCTGATCCGCCGCTCCAGTGCCGGAAAACGCGCCGAGGCCGTTTTCAGGATCAGGGCGACCTCCCCCGCCTCCTCCACCTGCCCCTGCCAGCGGTAGACCGATCGACAGCCGGGCAGGATATTGGCGCAGGCGGCCAGCCGTTCATCAACCACCGTGCGGGCGATATGGCGCGCCGTCTCTTCATCCGGCACCGTGACATAGACGGAGAGTACGCCGCTCATGCCGCCCTCCCCTGCAGCAGATAGAGAAAGCGCAGCACCAGGGCCAGAACGATCACCGCACCGGCCTGATGAAGCGCGCCCAGGGGAACCGGCACAACGGCCAGCAATGTCGCCACGCCCAGAACGAACTGGGCAACCACCGCGGCCATCACCCACCATGCTGCCCGCATGGCCACGGCATCAGGCAGGTAACGCGCCGTCTGCATGACCAGCGCCACCGTCAGCGCCACCACCACATAGGCCCCGATCCGGTGATCGAACTGAACGGTCAGGGTGTTTTCAAACAGATTGAGCCACCAGGGCTGCAGCTCTCCGATTCCCTCGGGGATGAAGGATCCCTCCATCAGCGGAAATGTATTGTAGGAGAATCCGGCATTGGTGCCGGCGACAAAAGCACCCAACACGATCTGCACGGCCACGGCCGCCAGCAGCATCCAGGCATGGATGCGCGGTTTTTTCACCGACCCCCGCAGGCGCGGAGGCGGCCCCAGATACATCCACCCCCGCCACAGCAGCAGTGAGAAGATCAGCAGGGCCGCGAACAGATGCAGGGCCAGGCGGTATTGGCTGACATCGGGCCGGTCCACCAGACCGGAGGCGACCATGAACCAGCCAATGCCCCCCTGCAGCCCGCCGAGCAGGAACAGGCCGAGCAGAGGCATGATATCCCGCCGCCCGATCAGACCCCGCCACCAGAAGAACAGCAGCGGCAGGATGAAGGCCAGGCCAATGATCCGCCCCAGCAGACGATGGGCATATTCGAAAGCGAAGATCATCTTGAAGTCATCGAGGCTCATCCCCCGATTGACCTTCTGATATTCGGGAAACTGCTTGTACTTGTCGAACTCCGCCTGCCAGGCGGCATCATCAAGAGGGGGCAGCCAGCCGGTTACCGGCCGCCAGTCGACCATCGACAGGCCGGATTCGGTCAGCCGCGTCACCCCGCCCAGAACCACCATACAGAAGACAAGGAAGGCCACCGTCAGCAGCCATATTCCCAGAACGGACCTGTTCCTGCCCTTAGCGTTTTCCTCTGCCACAATCCCTGCCCATCCGCACAACTGTTATAAATGACATCACATCCTGTGAAGCGGCCATCACTTTATAATCAGGCCGGGCAGGCTACAATAGCCGCCGGAATAATCCGTGGCAGGATGGGGAAAAACCACTGATGAAGCGTGTTCATGTCAAAGCCCTCGTGACATTTACGGCCCTGATGCTGGTGGCGTTTATCCTGCAGACCGCCGATGCCCGCATTGTGGACATAGCGGACCGGAAAATGGATACCGGAAGATATTTCGCACTGGTCATCGGTATTGATTCATACAGGAACCTGCCAAAACTGAAGACCGCACGTGACGATGCCAGTGATATCGCGGCCATCCTCAGGGAAAAATATGGGTTCAACACCACTGTGCTGCTCGATGCCACACGCGCGCGGATCATCAGGACCCTGGACAGGTTCCGCGCCACATTGCAGGAAAACGACAATTTTCTGATCTATTATGCCGGGCATGGCGTTCTGGACGCCGAAACCGATACCGGTTTCTGGCTGCCCGCCGATGCCGAGGCGGATAACGAGGCGGAATGGATCGATGTCAATACCATCACCCGCAATGCCAAGGCCATGGCCTCACGCCATGTGATGATCGTCGCCGACAGCTGCTATTCCGGTACGCTGACCCGTGCGGCACCGGCAAAGCTTCAGACCGCGCGCGACCAAACAGACTGGCTTTTGCGCATGAATGAAAAGCGCTCCCGCACCGCGATGACATCGGGCGGGCTGGAACCGGTTCTCGACGGTGGTGGAGGAAAAAATTCCGTATTCGCCCGCGCCTTCATCGATGCCCTGCGTGAGAACCGCGACATCATTGCAGGACATCACCTGTTCCGCCGCCTGCGCGTCTATGTCACGGAAAATTCCGATCAGACCCCGGAATATGCCGATATCCGCAAGGCCGGGCATGATGGCGGCGATTTTATCTTCGTACCCGTTGATTTTTCCCCGGCCGGTCAACAGGCAAAGAGTCCTCATGCGCAAACAACGGGCGGACAGGAAACTGCCGGAAATCTGCTCAGAAGCGGCAATGAGAATGTCGAACTCGCTTATTGGCAGACCGTTGAAAAAAGCGATTCCATTGCCGCTTATCAAAGCTATCTGGAGCGCTGGCCTTCCGGATCCTTTGCCGATATCGCCCGCATCAGGATTGATGATCTGCGGAAAAAACCTTCCGGCAGCACAATACTGAAAAAAGAATTGCGCCTGCAGAAACAGCTGAAATCGGAACTGCGCGAGGAAATCGCCCTTGAGAAAAAACTGGAAAAGGAAATCACGGCCAAACGCAAAATCGCCGGATTACTGGCCATGAAAGTGCATTACGCATCCCCGGATGGCGCCTGCCGGTTTGCCGGGGCCGACCAGCGCATATCCTCCTTCGGCATTGCTCTGACACTGGATGAGGGGGAATGGAAGATAACGGTGGCAGAACAGATGGCTGAAGATGGTTCGGCCACGGCAAGGACCATTGCCGAAGGCCGGGGCGTCATACCCGATGACGGCATCATCAACATGGCGAAAGATGAAACCCTGAGCATACGCATCTCCCTGCACCCCGGTGCGCCGGAACAGGATGCCGTCATCATCCGTGACGGACAGGCATGCCGGATGGTGCTGCGGCGCCCCTGACCCCTGACCCGCCGTTTAACCGGATGTTAACACCGGGCTGCGACCCTGCAATGTGGACAGCATTGCAATGGTGGGACCGTGGCCTCCAATTTCAGCATCATACAAGTCGATCTGAGCCTCATATCGGCTTACAATGAAAGCCAGCGCTTTCTGCGTTATGGCGCCGCTGAGCTCAGGTCGTTCAACCGTGAACAGGCCGGCGGACCGGCCACGCTGCCCCAGGACGTCGTTGCCCCCTGGGATGTGCCTGAGGAGGGTGAGGACGGCACGGTAAAATTCACGGCCAGAGACCGGCAGGAATTGTTCTCAAGCCGCCCTCTGATCGACAAGAGCGATCCTTCCTTCCGCGACAAGCGCCTGGATGAAACGACCCGCAATCTGTTCGCCATGTACAAGGCGCTGGGCAAGATGCGCAAGCTGGCCGAATTTGCCGCCAACGATCCCTCGGCCAAGGCGCTCAGCACCCGCCTGGAAAAGCAATGGGACCGCTATGAAAGCGAATTGCAGGATTTCATCAAGAGCGCCAAGCTTGAAGACATCACTGTCAATTTCGGGCGGCGCAGGAACAGCCTGAAAAGCACGGCTACGGCGCCTTCGGGCACCGCTTATTTCCCGATACAGCGCAAGATCACCAATGTCACCGGCGACATTCCGGGCATTGCCGCCACCGATAAATTCACCATGCGCATCACCAAGGGGGGCACGACCACCGATGTGGTCATCGACATGGCCGATCTCGGCTCCAATGCCAAAAGCTACCGCAACATCGTCGATCTGGTTAACCAGAAGCTTGGTGATGCGGGCATGGCCTCCACCCTTGCCCTGATATTCAAGGAGGTGGGCGAATACACGCTGGAACTGCGCCGTTCCAGCGCTGAGACCATCGAATTCATCCCGACGACCGGCCAGCCATCGGTCTATATTGCCGCCACCAGCGGAACGGGGGATACCAGTGCCCTTTCCCTGCGCCGCATCGACGACCTGGCCGCTACGCCGCAGGTCGATTTCAAGAAACGCTTCGATGTCGATGCCGAACAGGAAGGGGCGATCAATCCGCAATCCTCGGTCACCGACAGCCAGGGCAATCTCTATGTCGTCGGATCCACCTCCGGCCCGGTGGATGGTCAAAATCCGCTGGGGGCGGAGGATGCCATCCTGCAGAAATTCGACGCCTCCGGCAATCTGCTGTGGACGCAGATACTCGGCGCCTCCGATACATCGCGCGGTTTCTCCGTCGCGGTCGACAGTCAGGACAATGTCATCATTGCCGGCACGACCGAAGACCGGCTGACGGAAACCGCTTATGGCGGCAGTACGGACAGTTTCATCACCAAATATTCCTCAACCGGCGAGGAATTGTGGACCCGTCAGGCGGCCCCGGGCACTGCTGATGGCGCCCTTGCCGTTACCGTCGGCAGCAATGACGAGATCTACATTGCCGGCTATACCAACAGCGCCCTGTCCGGCGCCACCCATGGCGGGGGCAAGGATGCCTATCTGCAACGGCTGGACAGCAGCGGCAATCTGCTCGGCAATGTGCAGTTCGGCGATGCCGGCAGTGAGGAGGCAACCGCGATCGGCTTTTCCGGCGGCAATGTCTATATTGCCGGCAATGATGACGGCAGGGGATTCATCCGCCGCTATGACGCCACAACCCTGGCGGTCGACAGCGGCTTCAGCATCGATCTGGGCGCCGCCGGGGAAAGCACCACCATCAGCGCCCTGACATTCGATGCCTCGGGAAAGCTGTATGTCGCAGGCAGCACCAGCGATGCCGCCCTGCCCGCCTCTTCCGGTGCGGCCCATCAGGGCGGGCTGGATGCTTTCGCCACCAGGATCGACACCACAACCGGCGCCATTGACTGGACCAGCTATCTGGGCAGCACGTCGACCGACAAGGCGCGCGACATCAAGGTATCGGGCAGCGATGTCTATGTTTCGGGTGAAACCGGTGGCGGTATTCTCGGCACGGCAATGAACGGCGCCAGCAAGGATGGGTTCGTCAGCCGTCTCGATTCCACGGGCAGCGTGCAATGGACCCATCAGTTCAGCGGTGCCGGAGGGGTGGCCAGCGCCACATCCATCGCCGTGGATACGGACGGATCCTCCGTTCTGACCGCTCTTGGCCTGCCGCGCGGCGAGGTGAAGGACCTGCCATCGACCCTCGTCACCGCCAATTCCTCGGTCCGGCCGGGACAATATTTCTTCCTTGGCGTCAACGGACGGGCCGCAACCAAGATCAACATCAACGCCACGGACACCTTCAACGAGCTGGCCTTCAAGATCAACCGGGCACTGGGCACCGCCGGACGCGCCAAGATGGTCTTTGCCGCCGGCGGACGCTATCAGTTGAAGATCGAGGCCGTAAACAAGGGTGAAATCACCTTACGCCCCGGCTCCTCCGGCAATGATGCCCTTGCCGGGCTTGGCCTGTCGGCGGAAACCATTTTCGGCAAACCGCCCAAGGGGGTGGACACCTCCGAAGAGGACAAGAAGACCTTTGCGCTGAATTTCTTCCCCGGGCTGACCCTCAAGGACAAGGACAAGGCACAGGAAGCCGTGGCCCACATAAAGGCGGCGGAAGTGCTGATCAAGAAAGCCTTCAAGGCCTACACGCACACGGAAGTCGATGAGGAAGAACTGAAGCGCCAGCTGGAAATGCTGAAGGCCCCGCCCAAATATCTGGCCAAGCAACTGGCCGCGTATCAGGAGGCATTGGACAAACTGGGTGGCGGCTGACCATCCCGGTTTTCGTCCCCCGTCCCCTCTTCCCTTATCAGTACCCACGAAAGCCTGGACACAGATGTGATCCACGCAGGTTCTGGCCCGCGGCGGCTGTCCCATCATGCGGAAAGGCAGAATGTTCAGAAGAAAAATCATTTTCCGGATGGTCGGAGCGGCGGGATTTGAACCCACGACCCCCACACCCCCAGTGTGGTGCGCTACCAGGCTGCGCTACGCTCCGACATCCGGAAAGTGCCAACCACCCCTGAGGCGGGGTGCGAAAGCGCGCCGAATATAGCGCCGGCTCCGCACCGGTGCAATGGATTAAACGGTTTTTTTCTCATCCCCTGCCCCCGCGCCGCTCAGAATGGCGCGAAGATGCCTCAGATCGTCGAGAACCGCCCGCAATTCCGCCGCGGCGGCTGCCGGAATATCATGCCTTTCGCCGCCATTGCCCCCAGCTGCGGCATTCCCGGCGGGCAGATCGGCAAACAATGCCGCGGTCTGTTCGGGTTCACCGTCAGGCTGCGAAGAGGGGGCTGCTGCGGCAGCGGCAGTGCCGGCAGCCGGAGCAACGGAAACCGGCGAGGGGGCCCCCGCGATCACGGCCCTGACCCCATGTTCGCGCAGGACCTTCTGCACACCCTTGATCGTGTAGCCGTCATCATAAAGAAGCGAGCGGATACGCCTGAGAAGCGCCACATCATCAGGGCGGTAGTAACGCCGCCCGCCGCCGCGCTTCAGCGGTTTGACCTGCGGAAATTTCGTCTCCCAGAAACGCAGTACATGCTGGGGAACATCCAGTTCCCCCGCCACTTCG
>CAYXDL010000056.1:0-9564 GCA_964463775.1 uncultured Hyphomicrobiales bacterium | reverse complement strand
GAGGCGATGCGCAGGGCCGGGGTGATCGACAAGAAGCAGACGGCAGCGCTGAATGCGGCGCTGGGCGAAAGCTACAAGGCGGTTGAAAAGGACGATACCTACCGCCCCGAAACCTATCTGGCGGCATTGGCCAAGGTCGATTCGGTGCTGAAAAACCTGTAACCGGCCCTTGCGCCATGGCCCCGCACTGCACGGGGGCGACCTGAAAAGGTGGCCCCCGTCACATTTGCGCCTCCTTCCCATTGCCATCGGCCACAATCATCCCCATCATCTGATAAGGGGGCGCATCCTGAAGAGGGTGCATCACGGTTCCGCGGCACTGTTCGCAGACATGCCCGGGGCGCCGTCATATCCTTGCCCGTTGCCGGCAGAAGCAGAGCGGCAGATCATCGGAACGCGTCAAACAAAGGGAGTCCACGATGCCATCTTTCAGAATCCTGTCCTTGTTCAGCGCCATACTGTTTACCCTGGCTGTTTCCGGCCTCTCGGCCCCGAGACCGGCCCATGCCCTGAGTGAGCAGCAGGAGCTGGTCGAACAGGCGGCGCTGACGGTGAAGAAATTCCGCAGTGATCCCTCCATGTCGGCCATCAATTTTCTGATCGAGAATGCACGCGCCGTTCTGGTCTATCCCTCGATCATCAAGGGCGGGCTGATCTTCGGCGGTGAGGGTGGCAATGGCGTGCTGATGTCCCGCACCAAGGACGGCAAATGGTTGGGGCCGGCGTTCTATACCATGGGGCAGGCCTCCTGGGGGCTGCAGATCGGTATCGAAAACACGGAAATCATCTTCGTCTTCATGAATGACAAGGGGCTGAACCGTCTGCTGACCAGCCAGTTCAAGATCGGTGGTGATCTGAGCGTCGCGGCAGGACCCGCCGGCGCCGGCTTCGAAGCCTCCAGTCAGAACACCCTGCAGGATGTCTATTACTATGCGCGCTCCAAGGGCCTGTTCGGCGGTATCACCATCGAGGGCGGCGTGGTCGCGATCAATGATGGCTGGAACGAAGCCTATTACGGCAAACCGGTCAAGCCGGTGGATATTCTGATCAAGGGTGCCGTCTCCAAGGCCGATGCCGAATCGCTGCGCAAGGCATTGGCCGCCAGATAAGCTTCCGGAAACCAACCGGCCCACGCAACGGGTGGTGGCGAGGCAGCCGCCACCCGTCAGAATAAAGATATGATAAAGCATGGCTCTTGAACGGCAGAATCTCATCCGGCGCATCGACCAGGCCCTGGGGCGGGAAACCGCTGATCTGGTCATCCGCAATACACGCTTTCTCAACCTGGCCAGCGGCGAGATCGCCCGGGGCGACATCGCCATCTGCGGTGATCTGATTGTCGGCACCTACGAGCATTATCGCGGAAAGCGGGAAATCGACGGCACCGACCTGATCGTGGCGCCGGGTTTCATTGACACCCATGTCCATGTCGAAAGCAGCTGCGTCACCCCCGGTGAATTCGACCGTTGCGTCCTGCCCAAGGGTACGACCACCGCCATCTGTGATCCCCATGAAATCGCCAATGTACTGGGGCTGGAGGGACTGCGCTATTTCCTCGACAGCGCCGAGGGCCTGGCCATGGACCTGCGGGTACAGCTTTCAAGCTGCGTTCCGGCAACAGGGCTGGAAACCTCCGGTGCCACGCTGCTGGCTGAGGATCTTGTTCCCCTGCGTGATCATCCCAAGGTGATCGGACTGGCGGAATTCATGAACTTCCCCGGCATATTTGCCCATGACCCGGTGGTGCTGGACAAGCTGTGCGCCTTCGATGGCTGGCACATCGACGGCCATGCACCGCTGGTATCGGGCCATGAACTGAACGCCTATTGCGCCTGCCATATCCGCAACTGCCATGAAAGCACCGGGCTGGAGGAAGCGCGTGAAAAAATGCGCAAGGGCATGCAGGTTCTGATTCGGGATGGCAGCGTATCCCGCGATGTTGCGGCACTGGCGCCGCTGATCGATGAGTTCAACGCCCCCTTCATCTCCTTCTGCACCGATGACCGTAATCCGCTGGACATTGCCGAAGCCGGGCATATGGACCACCTGATCCGCAGCGCCATCGCCGCCGGAGCACCACCCCTCGCCGTCTACCGCGCCGCCACCTGGTCGGCGGCACAAAGTTTCGGCCTGCGTGACCGCGGCCTTGTCGCACCGGGATACCGGGCCGATCTCGTCCTGCTCAACGATCTGGAAAGCTGCTCGGTGCAGCAGGTCATTGCCGGTGGACGCCTTGTCGATGAAGGCATCTTCGAAAACCGCCGCCTGATCGCCCCGGTCGGACGGAATTCGATCCGCCTGGACAAGGTGGAGGCATCAGCCTTTGCCGTTCCCTCCCCCGGCCCCGGCGGGCCGGTGATCGGGGTGATCGCCAACAGCATCATTACAGAGCATCTGAGCATGGCTTTGCCCTATCGCGATGGCTGCCGTCAGGCCGATCCGGAGAACGATGTGCTGAAAGTCTGCGTTTTCAACCGCCATGGCGGCCCCAAACGGGTCGGGCGTGGTTTCGTCAAGGGCTTTGGCTTCCGCCAGGGGGCCATTGCATCCAGCGTCGGTCATGACAGCCATAATGTCATCGTCATCGGCGCCGATGACAGGGACATGGCCGTTGCCGTCAACCATCTGATCGATATTGGTGGCGGGTTCGTGGTGGTGAAGGACGGGCAGGTTCTGGCCGATCTGCCCCTGCCCCTGGCAGGGCTGATCAGCGACCGCCCTCATGATCAGGTGCGCGAACGCCTGCGCCAACTGCGCGCCGGGGCGGATGGCATCGGCTGTGTGCTGGAAGAACCTTTCCTGCAGATGGCCTTCCTGCCATTGCCCGTGATCCCGCATCTGAAAATCACCGATCACGGTCTGGTCGATGTGGACAATTTCAGACTGGTGGCGTGATCCCTCCCCCCACCTTCCCTGCAGGCCATTGCCCCCCTGCAGCCCCCCGGCACAGCATCCGGGGCGGCGCCCCCTATTCCTCCAGCGCCGCGCGCCTGTCCTGCCCCGCACGCGCCGTTTTTGGCGGTTTGCTGCGGATCAGGCGATCCAGATGCACGTCATCATCCACCGTCCATGGCGTGCCGTCCTTGTTCAGATAGAAGCGGCGCATCTCCTCCAGCGTGAAGGGACGTGAGCCGAGACGGCCGAAAATCGCAATCTGCCCGCCGGTTTCATCGACACCCCGGTCACGGTCCAGCCCCTTGGAAAGGGACAGTGCCGGCCTGAAGGTCCTGCGCCAGGCGATCAGCTCCGGCTTCGGCTCCGGGCTGAAACCGTAAAAGCGTGGCTGGCTTTCCGGCGAGGTCAGCTGCAGCACCTTCAGCCCGTTCACCCCATCGGCGATATAGGCAAAAAGCGAGGCATTGGTAGATGCGACGATCACATCCCGGGCATCGTTGATGCGCCCGTCCGCATCATAGACCATGTAGATCTTCGGCTTGTCCGCCACCTCGATATCCAGAATCACCAGCCCCTGTTTTCCTGCCGCGACATAGGCATAGGTCCGCGCCAGATAAACGCGGCGGGCATCGGGTAAGGAAACCGTCGCTTCCTTCAAATGCACCGGCTTTTCCGGATTGGTGACATCGACCACCTCGACCCCGCGGGCCGTGGTGACATAGAGATAACGGAATTGCAGCGCCGTCGCTCGGGGATCGTCAAAGGGCAGCACCGTTACCAGTTTGGGCGCAAGCGGTTTGTCCATGTTCAGCACCACCACGCCCTTGTCGGTGGTGATATAGAAATAATATCCGGCAATGGTGATATGCCGGGCGCCGTTCAGCACCCCGCCCTCATTCCAGGTCAGCGCACGGGTCAGGAAATTGTTGCGCGGCTCACCATCGGCGAAGGTGTTGACATCGGTGACGATCAGCCCTTCCTCGGCATCGGTGATGAAGGCGTAGTTGTAAATCGGGTGGAAGGGTTGTTCCTGATTGTCCACAAACATCAGCTTCCGCGTCGCCTCATCCTTCACCTGACGGGCCGGGTGAATGGGCTGGTTGGTCGGCAGGGCGATGCAGGTGGCATTCTTGCTTTCTATCCGGGCATCATGACCGGCACGGCTGAAAGGCGCTGTAATGATGCGGTCGGAAAATCCTTTATTGGCAATCGATGCAATGTCATAGACCTGGATACCATCCGGTCCCTCTGCGGCATAAAGATATTCGCCGCGCATCTGCAGGCAGCCGGTGCGGTTGCCTGACTGCTTGTAGCTTTCCGGCAGTTCGCGATTGCGCTTCTGATGTTCCGCATACCAGTCCGGATAGGCGTATTTCTGCAGGAAACTGCCAACCACCGCCTGCGGCTCGGGCCATTCGGTCACCCGGACCGCCTCGACCCCGCCATCAAGGCCAAGCCAGGCGTTATAGCCGACGAAATTGACGAAATTCGTTCCCTGCAGCAGCAACTGGGCCATGATGGCGTTGTTATCGTTCTTCTTCGACAGATGGCAGTCGGTACAGGTCTTTGTTTCTGTCTTGCGCACCGTATGCGGGAAATGCGGCGCAAAGGCCTGGCTGGAATAACCGCTGGCGGCAATCGGCGGCTGCTGCAGATAGATCTTTTCACGATTGATGTTCTGCGAAGACAGCACCAGCGCCGAGCTGGAGCGTATCGGCGCGATGATATTACCCTTGGTCGTCTGATGACGGCCGAGCTGGAACATCTGATCGCGCACCACCTGCGGGTTGTAGGTGGCAAAATTGCGTGTTTCCCCGCCCTCATATTTATGGCGTTCCGTCTTCCAGTTGGCCTGGATTGGCAGATGACAGCCGGCACAGGAGGTGGTCCAGGACAGATGGCAGGTGAAACAGGCCATCTCATCATCATTATGGGCGCGGTCCTCTTTCTTGACCGCCGGTCCCCAGCTCATGTCCCGTCCCTTTCTCATCAGCTTGGCCTGGGCCGCCTTGGCATTGAATTTCGGGCTGTCGGGATCGACCGAGTCCTTGACCAGCGATACTTCCCATTCATATTCGCTGCCCAGAGCATCGGCGATTGTCCCTGCGGGTGGATTGGATCCCTTCGGCCAGACATTCGGCCGCTGATAGAGACGACAATCCTTGCGCTCGTTCAAGGGTTTATCGCAATCGCTGCCCCGCCAGACGAAACGTTTGCGCCCGTCGGGGGTGCGCAGAAGGCTGAGATCATTGCCGCCCGGGGGTGCTGCCGGGCCGGATGTACGCAGGGTCGGATAGCTGTCGGCAGTACCATGGCAATCACGGCAGCGGATTTCGATGGCATTGGCAACCTCGCCATAAATGAAACCGTTGCCATGGGAATCCTGCGCAAAATGGCAGTCGGAGCAGCTCATCCCCACATCGGCATGGATCGAGGACATGTGTACCGCCTTCTTGAACTTGTCCGGATCGTCGGGTTCGACGATCTTGCCGTCCTTGTCCAGCAGATTGCCCTTGCGGTCCTTCTTGAAGATGGCACGGAAATTCCACCCATGGCCGTGATAATCGGCGAACTGGGTGTTTTTCATCTTGTCGTTGTTGTCATAGACCTTGCGCAGAAAATCGACATCGGCCCACAGCCCCCGTGGCGCCGCCCCTTCCGGGTTGCGCTCCAGAACCCTCAGCTCTTCTTCCGCCGTCGGATAGCGCTGTTCCTTCGGCCACATATTCGGGGCGTCGGATTCGTAATCCCACATCGTGTAGCCGAGATATGAATTCAGAAACACATTCGGCTGATGCATGTGGCAGTTCATGCATTGCGAGGTCGGGATGGCGCGGGTGAATTCATGCTTCAGCGGATGGCCCTTCTCCCCCTTGGGTATGGTCGGATCCTTGGTCTGGGTTTCACCGAAATGGCCAAAACGATAATAAAAGCCGGAATCCTTAGGATTGCGGTCATTGGCATAGACAACATGACAGCCCGCGCAGCCGGAATTGCGGAAGTCCCCCGGCTGGTCATTGGTCCCCATGAACCACATGAACGGATCGTTCAGGCGGGTCTTGGTGATGTTGAGTACGGGAATCGATACCCGAAGCCCGGTGCCGGGGCCGCGGTTGGACTGCTTCAGGTCGGGCCGTCCCGGTTCTTCCAGCCGTTGCAGCGATCCGATGAGCGTCCCGACATTGGGCAGGCCGATTTCGGGAAACAGGTTGAGAATGTTTCGTCCGCCACGCTCGAACACGCGGAAGATATCCCCCGGCGGCACCGTCTCCCAGGCCGGCAGGGGATAAAGCACCGGCAGCACGCCGCGGGCGAGGTATTTTTTGCGTTCCTCGGGGTCCTTCGGTAAGGGCGAGGTCACCATCGCCCCGGTCCCGTCGCGGGTATAGGCCTCACCTAAAATGTAATTCTTGAAGGGCAGAATACCGTTGTTATAGGCGCCGCCACCCCAGAGCATGGCCCCCGTCGACATCAGGTGACGTTCTGAGGCCTCGATGATTTTCTGATGACAGGCCCCGCAGGCCTCGCGCGCCACACGATAATCGGACGGGTTCATGAAACGCACGAATTCAGGGCTCTCGCGGTTGAGTAATGTATATGTACGCTCCGGATTGGCGCTTTTCGGATAATCCCAGGCATCGGGGTAAAGAGGCTGCACATGAGCGGCATCGAGCGCGGCGCGATAAGGCTTGTCACCATATTCGGTGCCTTCCGGCCGGCGGACCGAGGCATCGCCGCCATGGCAGTCGGCACAGCCCAGCACCACCCCCGGATTGGCATGCATGGACATCTCATCCGTCTGGGTGTGGCAGGTGATGCAGCCCTCGCTCTTCTTCATCGCCTGAGGCCATGTCTGCATGGCCGGTGCCGGCGGCGTCGGCGTATATTCCCGCTCGACCTTTTCAGGGCCTTCAGATGCCTGAACAGCGAAAACGGGCGAGAACGCCAGAACGATCACCAACAGCAGAAATTGCAACAGGGTTTTCATCCGCCCCTCATGGCCTAATAGGTCAAAATCAGATTCAGCAGCACCGAATAGAAAAGATCATCGCTGTTGTTGTTGGCACGATAGATATCCTTGAAGCCCTCACCCGCGAACAGCATCGCCGCCGAGGCACGCAGAACGATGTTCTGAGTGAAGAACGGCCGGTACTGCAGCGCGAAGGAGACATCGAGGCCGATCTCCTCATCGATCCCGCCCTGATTGAGCAGGAATTCCAGTGTATCCGTATTGTCGAAACGCAGGTAATTGGCATTGCCGAACAGGCGCAGCTCCGGCGTGATATCGAGATCGGCACCCACCCCGAACAGCCACAGACCCGGATTATTGAAATTCGACTGCCCCAGTTCCTTCGAGGAACGCAGGCTCGGCAGCAATGCATTGCGCCCGGAGACGATCACCCCGCCACCATCGATCAGCGGTATCGACTGCCGGATCCAGAAGCTGGTGTCGGCCCCGGCGAATTGCGGGTTCTCGAAAATCGCATCGAAACCGCCTTCGGTATTGTCCTGGGCATCATCATCGCCGGAGGCATAAAGAAAACTGCCGCGCAGACGGATCCAGCTGAAATCGATGGAGGGTTCAAGCGCCAGGAACATCGCCCGGATATCGGCATCATCCTTACCGGAGAACTGGTTGTGCTTGTCCCGGCCAAAGGCGTAATAGAACGATCCGGTCAGGTTCAGCCGCCCGAAATGTCCGTCACCGCTCAGACCCAGATAGACGACATCATAGGCACGCGGCCGTTCATCGCCGAAGGAGGCCGGGCGTTCCAGAAAGCCGTTCTTGTTGTAGTAGAAATCCCCGTCTTCCTGATTGCGGTTGTAGACAACCGTCGCCTGGCTGGTAAAGCCGAGGGAGGGAAAATCCTGCCAGTACAGATTGGCCAGGAAAATATAATCATCGCGCAAATCCTGCGTCAGATCATTCAGGCCGGAATTGGTATCCTTCTCCACCCGTTTGATCGCCGCCAGATTATACTGGAAGATGTTGTTGTCGCGGGTGCCGAACAGCCGCATGCCAAGCTGCTGATCCAGAAACAGAAATCCCCGGAAATCGGAAATGAAGGGCTGAATGCCGACGCGCACGGAATCGAAATCATAGCGATCCGAGACATTCTGCAGATGCAGATCGAGAAAGGCTTCCTGAATGGCAAAGAAATGATCGGCACGCGTCGTCCCCTTGTCAGGATCGATATTCAGCAGCCGCCGCTCCTCGACATCGGCATAATTGTAATTGATCACAGGGGTGAAACGCAGTTCGAAATCCGGCGGCTTGAATGCCGTATCGCCCTTGATCAGCGAAAAGGAGGCGATGATGTTCTGATTGAAAATATACTGGTTGATATCGCCGAAGGTATCCAGCGATCCGGCATTATTGGTTGTCTGCACGCCGACGGGCACCGGGAAGGCGCGCGGCTCGAACACCGTGTCGGAAATCAGCAGGATATTGATGAAGTAATCATCGAAAATCGGCCGGTCCGCCTTCAGCGTGTTCTGATTATACGGATCCCACCAGCGTTCATTGACGCCGATCGCCTCGACAATGCGCCAGCGGTCGGAAACCGGCACCGGTTGCTCCGTCGGCAGATTGGCCGCCGGCGGGGGCACGGCACCGGGATTGATCGTGCGCAGATCCTCTTCCTTATCGGAGGGCGGTGCCTGGCCCGGAATGCGGCGGTCGATCTGCTGGGCCAGCAATACCCCTTCGCCGACCGGCTTGAATTCCAGCACCTGCTCCTTGCCCGCCCGGGCGGCATCACCACCGGCCAGCGCAAACAACCCCGCCAGCGCCGCCGACAGGCTTAAGCGAAGGGTTCTTGCCATGTTCACGGATCCGGTCATTTGCCGTTACACACGTTCTGATCGTTGGAGGCAACAAACGGCCGCCGCGGGCAGTTGACGAAGCGCAGCCGCGCCCCCTTCGGTGTCAGGCGATCGGCACGGATGTTCTTCGGCGCATTGCCGACCCCGGTACCGAGAATGAGACTGGCCCTGTGCAGGCCAAGAAAGGAGACCATGTCATCCTGATCGACACCATCGCCGGAAACGCCGATACCGCCCACCAGCACGCCATTTTTGTAAATCGGCACCGAACCGGGGAAAATCTGCTGACCATTGGCCAGACGCGGCAGACCACTGGCCGCCTGCACCGGCAGACTGGTGCAATCGCCGGTATCCGATGCCCCGGCATCACCGGCAACGGTCACGCCGGAAAGCCCGACCGGGGTGGCAAATTTCAGATGCTGGACGATATTGTCCAGCACCAGATCCACCTGCAGACCGGTGTTGAACGGGCTCCAGACGGAGAACGGCTTGCTCAGCGGGCCATTGCCATTACCCTGGATCCCGTCCGGATAAAAGGGGCGGGAGAGATTGCCGCCGGAACGGTCGGCAAAGGCAATGCCATCGGTCAGTGCCGTAGGGCCGATGAAATTCTGTACCGCCGTAACATAATCGCCGATATTGACCCCGAAGGTATTGGTGCCGGCGGCATTGAGATCCGACGCTGCCGAGGCGTTGGAGAAAAATGCCGCCGTGCGGGCCTTCTGCAAAGACACATCGGTGCCGAAAATCGGCCCGTCCGGCGTGCGGGCCATGCCCAGAATGGCGCCATTGGTATCAACGATCGAAACCGTGACCTCGGCGAAGCTGTTCAGCGGCTGGCGG
>CAYXDL010000055.1:0-9586 GCA_964463775.1 uncultured Hyphomicrobiales bacterium | reverse complement strand
AGGGGAGATCCTGCGTCAATATACCGATATATAGTCCGTTCCGGGCCAGCCTGTTCCCTCTTCTTCTATCCGCCCTGGTCGGGGATCGGTCCGCTCAGCGCATATTCGTCCCCGCTCTGGCGGATCAGACCTTCCGCCTCCAGCTTGATCAGATGCGCCAGAACCGAACGCTCGCCTGCCGGATGCATCATGCGCGGCAGATCCGGATAGGCGGCCTCAACCATTGCCGGGATGGTGGACACCCCTTCCTTCAGCAGTTCCAGCAGTTGTGCCTCCCGCTGCAGGCGGTGCCGGCGCAGGGCGCGGATATGCTCATGGGCATTTTCTATCGCGGGGCCATGGGTCGGGTAATATACGCTTTCCGGCCGTTCCTCCAGCCGGTCGAGGGAGTTCATATAGGCCGCCATATCGCCATCGGGCGGCGAGATGATGGTTGTTGACCAGCCCATGACATGATCACCGGGAAAGAGGATGTTCCTCTCCGGCCAGGCGAAGCACAGATGACTGGCCGTATGCCCGGGTGTGTGCACGGCTTCCAGCGTCCATCCCGGCCCTTCGATCTGCTCTCCGTCCGCGAGAACGCGGTCGGGATTGTAATCCGTATCGTGTTCCTCTTCATGGGAGGGAAGGGCCGCGGACGGTGCCGGCGCACAGCCGAGAATCGTGGCCCCCGTCCTCTCCTTCAGCGGCGCCGCCAGTGGTGCGTGATCCCCATGGGTGTGGGTGACGAGGATATGAGTGATCAACTCCCCTCTGGTGGCGGCGAGAATGGCGTTCAGGTGATCTTCCAGCAGCGGGCCGGGATCGATGACCGCCACCTCACCCTGCCCGATGATATAGGTGCCGGTGCCGTGAAAGGTAAAAGGGCCGGGGTTGCGGGCGATGACACGACGCAGCCCGGGGGCGAGCCGGGCAACCTCGCCATACGTGAAATCAAGATGGCGGTTGAACTGCATTACTCGGCATCCTGTGCGATAATCTGCTCCATGGCGCGAAAGCCGGGCAGGGCCTCCATCCTTGCGATCCAGTGCCGTATGGCGGGGAAGGGGGAAAGGGAGAAACCGCCCTCATCGGCCACATGGGTGTAGGCGAACAGCGCGATGTCGGCAAGGCTCGGCCCCTGTGCAAGGAAGAAGTCCTGCTTCTGCAAATGTTCCTCCATCACCTTCAGGGCAGCCTCACCGCCGTTTCGCCGTTCGCTGATTTCCCGCGCAAAACGCTCCGCCTCTCCCAGCAACGTGATCCAGTAACGCGATGTCGCGATATAGGGTTCATGGCTGTATTGCTCGAAAAACATCCACTGCAGCATCCGGGCCCGCTCAAGCCGGTCGCTCGGAATCCAGCGGCTGCCCTCCCCCAGATAGAAGAGGATGGCGTTCGATTCGCACAGGCAGTTGCCATCGGGCATTTTCAGAACCGGAATGCGCCCGTTCGGGTTCATGGCCAGAAATTCCGGCCGGCGGCTTTCACCCCTGAAGATGTCGATATGCCGCCAGCGATGGGGCAGGTCCAGCAGATCCATGAGGAGCCTGACCTTGTAACAATTCCCTGAACGCAAATCGCCGTAAACCGTATACATGGGGATGTTTCCCGCAAAAAGGGGCTGATGAATACCTGAAAAAATGCACCGTGAGTAAGATTGGTGGCCAATGTGTTCTTTATGGCCTGTGGGGAGCTTAACGGTGGAGGAGCGTTTTGTAAATTGACCGGGGTTTCGGCACATGGTTATACTGCCGAACGTCCGTTAGGGAGGCTTCCGCATAACAACAATCATGGCGGAAGGCGGAGTTTCAGGGGAGGCCGCGCTGATCGAACTGATCCAGCTAGCCGTGAACGGTATTGCCGTCGGGTGCATCTATGGGTTGATCGCTCTCGGCTTCGTGCTGATCTATAAGGCCACCGAGATGGTCAATTTCGCCCAGGGCGATCTGATGATGCTGGGCGCCTTCGTGGCCTATACGCTGATATCCGGCCTTGGCCTGCCCTATTGGCTGGGATTGCTCGGCGCCGTCATTATCATGGCCGTCCTCGGCTATCTTCTGGATGCGGTTCTGCTGCGTCCGGTGATCGGTCAGCCGCAATTCGCCATTGTCATGCTGACGATCGGTCTCGGCTTCATTCTGCGCGCGGCGGCGGGGTTCATCTGGGGGCATGATCCGCTGTCCTTCGAGACCCCCTTCAGCGGCAAGGTGGTCAATGCCGGTGGTGTCGTCATCGCGACCGAGAATCTGGCGATCATCTTCGGCACCGTGGTGCTCTGCATCATTCTTTATGCCTTTTTCCGCTTCACCCGGCTGGGGGTGGCGATGCAGGCGGCATCACAGAACCAGCTCGCCGCCTATTACATGGGCATTCCGGTGAAGCGCATCTTCTCGATGATCTGGGCGCTGAGTGCCGGCGTGGCGGCGGTGGCGGGCATTCTTCTGGCACCGAAGTTTCTGATTGATCCGAATATGGGCTTTCTTGGCATCAAGGCGTTTGCCGCCGCCGTTCTGGGCGGTTTCGGCAGCATTCCCGGTGCCCTGCTCGGCGGGCTGGTGATCGGCGTGATCGAGCAGATTGCCGGGGTTTACGGTCCGCCGGGATCCCATGAAACGGCGGCTTATCTGGCCTTGCTGCTTGTGCTGGTGCTCAAGCCCGGCGGCATCTTCGCCCAGATCGGCCGCAAAAAGGTCTGAGGATGGCGGGAGCGGCGGAAACAGGCGGGCAGGAAAGGGAGCGGCGGTCTCATGCGCTTTATCTTCAAAACCAGTTATGAACAGGACATAAACCTGTTCCGTCATGACGGCGACAAGTTCTGGTATGGCTTGTTGCTGCTGGCGCTGGTGGCGGCCCCCCTGCTGCTCGATACCTTCTATCTGGGGGAGCTTTCCTTCATTCTCATCTATGCCATTGCCGCCACCGGGCTGATGCTGCTGGTCGGCTATACGGGGCTGGTCAGCCTGGGCCATGCCGCCTTTCTCGGCATCGGCGCCTATGCGAACGCTTATCTCATTTCCCAAGGCGTTCCCTTTCTTGTTTCCTTTCCGCTGGCCGGGCTGATCACGGCGGCGGCGGGGCTGCTGATCGGCATACCGACATTGCGCATGTCCGGCATCTATCTGGCGATTGCGACGCTTGCATTTGCCTATATCATCGAGCAGGTGTTCATCCGCTGGGAAAGTGTCACCGGCGGCTTCCGTGGCCTGCCGGTCGATGCGCCGGATATTTTCGGCTATCAGCTCTGGGAGGGGTGGGAGTTCTACTATCTGTGCCTTTTCGTGCTGGTGGCGGTGATTCTGGGGGTGGCCAATCTGCTGCGCTCGCCGACCGGTCGGGCCTTTGTCGCTATCCGGGATTCGGAGATTTCAGCCCAAAGCATGGGCATCAACCTGGCCCGCTACAAGTCGATGGCCTTTGCCCTTTCGGCCTTCATCACCGGTCTGGCCGGGGCGCTTTATGGTCATCACATCAGTTACCTGGCCCCTGATGCCTTCGATATCCGCCTGTCGATCATTCTGCTGCTGATGGTGGTGGTCGGCGGTGTCGGGTCCCTGCACGGGGCGGTCTACGGGGCCATCTTTGCCGGTGCATTGCCGCAGGTGATTGCCATGCTGCGCGATTATCTGCCCCCTGCCATCGGCCAGACACCGGGGCTGGAGCCTGCCCTGTTTGGGGTCATCCTGGTTTTCTTCATCCTGTTCGAGCCTTTCGGCATCTATGGCCGCTGGCTGAAGATCAAGCTCTATTTCCAGATGTTCCCGCTGTACAAGAAGGCGACCTTCAAACGCCAGAAATCCTATCTGAAGACGGAGCGTTTGCGGTGAGCCTGCTGAGCGTCGAAAACCTTGCCATTCATTTCGGCGGCATCAAGGCCGTGGATCAGGTCAGTTTCACGGTCGAGCCGGGCGAGGTGTTTACCATTATCGGCCCGAACGGGGCGGGGAAAACGACGATCTTCAATCTGATCAGCCGCATCTACGATCCGACCGAGGGGCGGCTGGTTTTCGGCGGCGTCGATTTCACGACGATGCCGGCCCACCGCATCGCCGGGCTCGGCATTGCGCGTACTTTCCAGAATATCGAACTGTTCGAACATGCAACCGTGCTGCAGAATCTGCTGGTTGGTCGTCAGCCCCATGCCCGTGTGAACCTGTTGAGCGAGATTCTGTTTCTGCCGTCGGTCCGCCGCGCGGAAATCGCCCACCGCGAGAAGGTGGAGGAGATCATCGATCTTCTCGACCTGCAGGCCTATCGCGAGCAGATGATTGCCAATCTGCCTTATGGTGTCCGCAAGGTGGTGGAGATGGCCCGCGCCCTGTGTACGGAACCGAAGCTGCTGTTGCTGGACGAACCCTCCTCCGGCCTGAATGTGGAGGAAACACAGGACATGTCCTATTGGATCGAGGATATCAAGCGCCGCCTTGGCATCACCGTGCTGATGGTCGAACACGACATGGGGCTGGTGTCCAGCGTCTCCGACCGGGTGCTGGCCCTGAATTATGGCCGGGTGCTGGCCCAGGGCACACCGGAAGAGGTGCAGGGCAACCCTGATGTGATCCGGGCCTATCTGGGAGGTGAGGGATGAGCGAGCCGATCCTCCAAGTTTCCAATATCGAAACCTATTACGGCCCGATCATGGCGATCCGCGGTGTCAGCCTGAGCGTGCCGGAGGGGCGCATCGTCACGGTGCTCGGTGCCAATGGCGCCGGAAAGACAACGATTCTGAAGACGATCAGCGGTGTCATGGACCCGCAGAAGGGGACGGTCACCTTTGAGGGAAGGGAGATTCAGAAACGTGATCCGGACTGGATCATGCGCCAGGGCATTGCCCATGTGCCGGAGGGGCGCGAGGTCTTCCCCTTTCTTTCCGTACGCGAAAACCTGGAAATGGGGGCCTATTCCCGCAGGGACCGGGGCGGGATCCCGCAGGATATGGAAAAGGTTTTCGATTATTTTCCCGTTTTGCGCGAACGTTCCGGACAGGCGGCGGGCATGCTTTCCGGCGGTGAGCAGCAGATGCTGGCCATCGGCCGGGCCCTGATGTCGCGTCCGCGTCTGATGCTGCTTGACGAGCCTTCTCTTGGCTTGTCGCCGCGGCTGGTTTCGGAAATTTTCGCCATCATCCGCAGGCTCAACAGCGAGGAAGGCATGACCATCCTTCTGGTGGAGCAGAACGCGCATATCGCCCTGCAGACCGGCGATTACGGTTATGTGCTGGAGGTGGGGCGCATCGTGATGGAAGACAGCTGCGCCCGGCTGATGGAGAAGGAGGACATCAAGGAATTCTATCTCGGCATCCGCGAGCAGGGGGCGCGCGGCAAAAGGCGGTGGAAACGCAGGAAGACGTGGCGGTAATGCGGATGGGCGAAACGGATATGCGGATGACAATGCAGGCTTCACGGCACTTGCGGAACAGGTGCGGACGATGAAAACCGGTCATAATCTGCCCCTGCCCGAAGGCGATACCATGACGCGGCTGTTCTGGAACGCCGTGGAACTGCGTGGCGATCTGGTGGCGATGCGTCAGAAGGAGTTCGGTATCTGGCGGGCGGTGAGCTGGCGGGAGTTTGGCACCATCGCGCGGGAAATCGGCATGGGGCTGGTGGCGCTTGGCTTCGATGAGGGGGAGAGGGCCAGCATTCTTGCCAACAATGTCAAGGAATGGGCCTTCGCCGATTTCGCCATCCTGGGGGCCGCGGGGGTTTCCGCCGGTATCTATCCCACTGACAGTGCCGAGCAGGTCGAATATCTGCTGCGCGACTGTGCGGCACGATATCTGTTCGTCGAGGATGAAGAACAGCTGGACAAGGCGCTGACGGTGCGCGAGCGCTGCCCCGATCTGCGGAAGATCATCGTTTTCGACATGGAGGATCTGTATGATTTCGAGGATCCGGATGTCCTCTCGCTCGATGATCTGCGTGCACTCGGTCGCGAGGAGATTGCCCGCCGGCCCGACGAATGGCAGCGGCGCATCGATCTGCGCGGGCCGGAGGATCTGGCGATTCTTGTCTACACCTCCGGTACCACAGGCCCGCCCAAGGGGGCGATGCTGAGCCACCGCAATCTCGTCTGCCAATGCGTCGAGGGGATAAAGATCCTGCCTCAGCATCTCGGGGATGAACGCGTTTCCTTCCTGCCGCTGTGCCATGTGGCGGAACGCATTGGTGGTCTGTACATGGCAGTCTATTCCGGGGCGATCAGTAATTTTGTCGAAAACCCCGAAACGGTGCCGGAGAATATCCGCGAGGTGCAGCCGACCTTTTTCGGGGCCGTGCCCAGGGTATGGGAAAAATTCTATTCCGCGATCAATATCGCACTGCAGGATGCCACGCCTTTCGAACGCTGGGCCTACCGCACGGCGCTGGGCCTTGGCCGCCGGGTGGCGGATATGGAACTTGAAGGCCGCCCCGTGCCCGCGGGATTACGCATCCTCAATGCCATCGGTTATGCGCTGGTGCTGAAGAATGTCCGCCGCCTGATGGGGCTGGCCCGCTGTCGCTGGGCCTTTACCGGCGCGGCGCCGATCTCTCCGGAGCTGGTACGCTGGTATCTGTCGCTTGGCCTGCCGATGCTGGAAGTCTACGGGCAGACGGAAAATACCGGACTTGCCACCTATACGCCCATAGGCGGGGTGCGCCTTGGCAAGGTCGGAATCAGCGTGCCCTATGGCGAGGTGCGGATTTCCGGGGAAGGGGAAATTCTGCTGCGGGGCGATCATGTTTTCATGGGCTATCTGAACCAGCCGGAGAAAACGGCGGAAACTCTGGTCGATGGCTGGCTGCATACGGGCGATGTCGGTTTCATCGATAATGAAGGCTATGTGAAAATCACCGACCGCATGAAGGATATCATCATCACCGCCGGCGGAAAGAACATCACGCCGAGCGAGATCGAAAACGAACTGAAGTTCTCGCCCTTCATTTCCGATGCGGTGGTGATCGGCGACGGGCGTAAATACCTGACCTGTCTGGTGATGATTGATCATGACAATGTGGTAAAATTCGCTCAGGATAGGAATGTGCCCTTCACGAATTACGCCAGCCTGTGCCGTGCCCGGGAAGTGCAGGATCTGATCTGGCAGGAGATCGAGAAGGTGAATGCCAAACTCGCACGGGTGGAAACGATCAAGAAATTCCGCCTGATCGAGCAACAGCTGACGGCGGAGGATGACGAACTGACGCCGACAATGAAACTGAAGCGCAAATTCGTGAACGAGAAGTACAGGGATCTGATCGAGGAAATGTATTCATGATGCGGCCGTGCCGGGGGGTGGCTGAAAACGGATAACAGCGCATATGTGGCGGTGCGGCCAGACCGGTCCATGCGAAGAACTGATGGCCAACAGGGAGGAAGACGATGAAAACATTCAAACTGGCGATAGCTGCGGTGGCCGGGATATCGGTTGCCGTTATGGCAGGCGCGGCAGGCGCCCGTGGCGTGAGTGACAAGGAAGTCGTTCTGGGAACGCATACGGATCTCAGTGGTCCGGCGGCGACCTGGGGCGTCGGTTCGACCAATGGCATCCGCCTTCGTTTCAAGGAAGTCAATGATGAGGGCGGTGTCAACGGTCGCAAGATCCGCTTCGTGGTCGAGGATTCCCAGTACCAGGTACCCCGCGCCGTGCAGGCGGCGAACAAGCTGATCAACCGCGACCGCATTTTCGCCATGGTCGGTGCTTTGGGCACGCCGATGAACAATGCGGTGATGAAACGGCAGCTTGCCGCCGGCATCCCGAACCTGTTCCCCTTCACGGCATCGCAGCAGATGGTCCGGCCGTTTCACAAGATGAAATTCGGTGCCTTCCCGACCTATTACGACCAGATCCGCGCCGGGGTGAAGTTCTTTGTTGAAAAGCGTGGCAAAAAAGCCGTCTGCGCCATGTATCAGGATACGGATTACGGCCAGGAAATCCTGGATGCGGCGACGGATCAGCTTAAGGCAATGAACATGTCGCTGGTGGCGCGCACGGCGCACAAGCCGACGGATTCGGATTTCACCTCGTCCATTGCCAAGCTGAAAAAGGCCAATTGCGATCTGGTGGTTCTGGGCTCGATCGTGCGCGACACGATCATTCCGGTGGCAACGGCGAAGAAAATGGGCTGGAAGGTCGATTTCCTGGGGTCCACAGCCTCGCTTGATTTTTACGTGTCCGGCGCCAAGGGTGGCATTACCGAAGGCTATTACGCCATGTCGCAGTTCCTGCCGGCCTATGAGGACACGGCCACGCCGATCGTCAAGAAGTTCTTTGCCGATTACCGCGCCGCTTATGGCAAGGAACCGAACATCGCCGCTCAGGTTGGTTACATGATCGGCGATCTGGTGGTGATGGGGCTGGACCGTGCCGGGCGCAAGCTGACGACGGAGAGCTTCATCAAAGGGCTGGAGAGCATCAAGGGATATCATGATATCTTTGGCGGACCGGAGCTCAATTTCTCCGCGGATCAGCATCTGGGCACGGACAAGGCGTTCCTGATGCAGGTGCGCAAGGGCCGTTGGGAACGTGTCACAAAGCCGCTGTCCTATTAAGCTGACCTGCCAGGCATTCGTGAACTCACATGAGAGGGGCCCCATGCGGGCCCTTCTTTTTTGCTTTTCTTTTTGCTGTCGTCCGGATTGCGCGTTGTTTTCCGGCTCTCCGTCCGGACCATATTTCCATTTTTCTGGAAATATGGTTGACCGGGGCGGGGAATGGCGCTACTTTCATCATATGAACGTGCAAGAGATGGCGAAAAAACTGCATGCGCTCGGCAACCCGACACGGCTGGCGGTTTTCCTGCGGCTGGTCCGGGCCGGACGTGACGGCGTACCCGTCGGCGGGGTGCAAAAGGCGCTCGGGTTGCCCGGTTCGACGCTGACCCATCATCTGCAGCGTCTGATCGCCGCGGGGCTGGCATTTCAGGAACGGCACGGGACGGTACTGATCTGCAAGGCGGATTTCGAGGCGATGGAAGACATCATCATCACCCTGAACAAGGAATGCTGTGCCGATGAAGGACAGTGCCTTGTCGATGACGAGGCGGGGTGGCGGGGGACGGCATAATTTTTTGCTTATAAATTCGATAGTTCCAGAAATAGGAAATTAAGGAGTTTCCAATGTCTGAAGTCAGAATTGCCGGCAGTTGCTGTACCGCAGAAGAGAAGGGTGCCTCCGCCGCTGCTGAAGGGGGCATGGCAACCCTGTTTCGTTCTTTGCTCCGCCGGGTTGGTCATATTGACCGGGTTGTGCTGGTGCTGGTTGTATCTGTAAGCGCCTATGCCATCCATGATCCGGTCCGCGCGTGGGAAAGCATTGTTTTCGTGGTGCGAAATTTTCTTTCGCTGATGCCGTTCATTCTGCTTTCCATCGGTGTGGCGGCCTATATGAATGCCACCGGCGCCGATAATCTCGTTGCCCGGGCCTTTCGCGGACGCCCGTTATCGATGATCTTTCTGGCGGCGGCCATGGGTTCCCTGTCGCCTTTCTGTTCCTGCGGCGTCATTCCGCTGATTGCGGGTTTTCTGGCCATGGGCGTGCCCCTGCCGGCGGTGATGGCTTTCTGGCTGGCGTCACCGCTGATGGATCCGTCGATGTTCGTCATCACCATTGGCGCATTAGGGATTGAAT
>CAYXDL010000054.1:0-9633 GCA_964463775.1 uncultured Hyphomicrobiales bacterium | reverse complement strand
GCGCGCTGGCGATGTCGATGACATACTGGCCCGGGGTCAGGGCGGCGAGAATGCCGTCCTGGCGGTAGAGAATATCCTCCACACCGGGGGTGTCGGTCACCACGGCAATGATGACGCCACCGGGGCCGACGGCGCGGGCCAGCGCGGCCGGGCTGTCCATGGCCTGCATGCCTTCGGCCGTCAGCGGAGCGACCTTTTCGGGGCTGCGCGAATACAGGTGCATTGCGGCCCCGGCCCGGTGCAGATTGCGGGCCATCGGCGCTCCCATCCGCCCCGTGCCGATCAGGCCGATCTTCCATCCCTTAAGGGTTGGGGCAGGCGTATCCTCCGCCATTGTCACGATCCGCTTCAGTGGGTTCTGAAACGGGCGGCGACGGCGCGTTCTATCGCTGCGGCGTGCAGGCGTTCGATATCGAGGCCATGACGGATCATTTCCAGCAGGCGCATTTCCTCCTGCGAGATATGGCCATCGGCGGCGGCAACCTCGCAGGCCAGGGCGTAGGCGGTTTCACGCAGATGTTCGGACAGGGAATTGCGGATCAGGCCGATCACGGTTTCCAGCCCGTCCTCGCGTTCCAGCAGATCGGCGCAGGAACGCGCCGTATCCGGCAGGGCGGTCACGTCATAATCTTCGAAAACCGGCAGGATGCGGACGGTTTCACCAATGATCTCAAGTTCCCGGTCGGTCATGTCGCGATCGGCGGCGGACATGATGACCATGGTGTAAATCAGCGCCACATGCTGACTGATCGGGTTGTTCATCTGCTTCTCCCTGATGGGGGGCATGATTGCCGCCCGCTGTCGTGTTTTCCAAACATAGGAAAGGGGCGGGCGCGGTGCAAGGGCGGCAGGGGATTGCCTGTGCGGCGGATCAGCGGCCGAGGAAGTCGCGGATTTCGGGCAGCGCCTCAGTCAGTTCGAGGCGGCGGACGGAAACATCCTCGGGCAGGGCGCTGAGCAGACGGCTGGGGGTCATGGCATCGAGGATGACGAAAACCCCGCGATCGTTCTGGCGGCGGATCAGGCGGCCATAGGCCTGTTTGAGGCGCAGGCGGGTCAGCATCTCATCATATTGGCGCCCGCCGAAATGACGGCGGCGTTCGCGGTGCAGGATATCCGGGCGCGGCCAGGGCACCCGGTCAAAGGCCAGAAGCCGGAGGGAGCGGCCGGGCACATCGACCCCATCGCGCACCGCATCGGTGCCGAGCAGGCAGGCGTTTTCCTGCTCGCGGAAGATATCGACCAGGCTGCCCGTATCCATCGGATCGACATGCTGGGCGTAAAGGGGAAGCCCGGCGTGTTCCAACGATGTATGGATGCGCTCATACACCCGGCGCAGGCGCCAGATGGCGGTGAAAATGCCGAGCCCGCCACCGCCGGCGGCGAGGAACAGTTCCCGATAGGCGGCGGCGATCTGCTCCAGGGCATTGCGGCGGATATCGGTAATGACGAAAACACGCGTCATCCCGCCATAATCGAAGGGTGAGGGGAAGCGCAGGCGTTCCACCGATCCCGGCAGATGGCCGGCGCCGGTGCGTGCCTCCGCCGTCTGCCAGTTCTCATGCTCGCCCTGATCGTTCAGCGTGGCCGAGGTCATGATGACGCCATGGGCCTTTTTCAGGACTGCGGCGGCAAAGGGCGCGGTCGGGTCCAGCCAGTGGCGGTGCATGCCGATATCGGTGATCCGCCCCTCACGACGGCTGACGGCCAGCCAGTCGACCATGGGTGAGGCCGGATCCCTGAGGGCTCCGGCTGGCAGCAGGCTTTCCAGCATGTCGATCCAGGCGGAAAGCGGCAGCAGCACCCGCCGCTTGAGGCTGCCTGTCAGTGCTTCGATCCGGCCGATCTGCTGATTATCGAGCAGGGGCGGATCGGTTTGTGCACTGTCCCTTATCAGATCGAGCAAGGCGGCTTTCAGCGCCTTTGCCGGTTCCAGAATGGCGTGCAGGGCCGTCTGCAGGGTGGCGGCGGCCTTCCGCAGCTCATCGGTGGCGGGCAGGGGATCGCATTCCTGGCCGTAAGCGTCGTCCTCGCGGTTTTCACTGCGGGCCAGCACCTGCCGGAAGGCGACCTGAAGAAAGGACTCGGCCGGACCATGGGGGGCGGCGTGGCTGATGCGGTCCAGCCAGCCTTCGCCGGGCAGGGCGGTGGCCGCCTGCAGCAGGGCTTCCAGCGCCCGTGCCGCATCCTGGCGATCGCCGATCAGCTCGCCCGCGCGTTTGTGCAGGCCCCGGCTGCGGCTGCGGCTGCGTCCTTCGGCGCCGCGCAGCCAGCGGCGCAGTTCGGCGCCCTCGCGCCCGCTCAGGCAGGCGGAAAAGGCGCTGTCCGCCGCGGCGAAAAGCTGGTGGGCCTCATCAAAGACGTAACGGGTGGGAAGGTCGCTGTTTTCCCCTTCATCGCCGTTCAGATCACGCAGCGCGGCATTGACCATGACCAGTGCATGATTGGCAATGACGATCTGTGCATGTGCCGCCTTGCGGCGGTTGATCTCGACAAAACAGCGCCGGTAATGGGCGCAGGCGGCATAAATGCATTCGCCGCGCCGGTCTGCCAGTCCCAGGGTGCGGGCGGGACCGAACAGCCCGACCATCCAGGCGGGGAAGTCGCCGCCAAGCAGGTCGCCGTCGCGGCTGTGGCGGATCCAGCGGGCCATCAGCGCCAGCGGTATGGCGGCGCGCCGGTCGATGGCGCCGCCCTGCAGGGCCTCCTCGAAATTGAGCAGGCAAAGATAGTTTTCCCGCCCCTTGCGCAATACCGCGGCCCGTGCCTTTTCTGCCGGGTCGGGAAACAGACGGGAGAGTTCCCCGTCGATCTGGCGCTGCAGGTTGCGGGTGTAGGTGGATATCCACACATTGCTGCCGCTGCGCTCGCTCCACAGGGTTGCCGGCACCAGATATCCCATGGTTTTGCCGATGCCGGTGCCGGCCTCGGCCAGAACGATATGGGGCTGGCCGCTGACATCGCGCGGGGCAAAGGCGGCGGTAACGGCGGCGGCATAGTCGCTTTGCGCCGGGCGGGGCTCGGCATCGGCGCCGAGGCTTTCGGCCAGGCGGCGGCGGACCTCGGCAGGGTCGATCACGACAGTATCGGCAGGCGGCGGCGGGGCGCGGTCCTCCCATTCGGGCAGATGGCGCCAGACATCGAAACCATGTCCGGGGCGGGGGGTGGTGGCGGGCAGCAGCGGTTTCAGCAGGCTGCACCAGCCCCAGCCGGCAGCCTCCAGCACCGGCAGCATGGCCGCGGCCTCTGCCTTGTCACCGGGCGGACGTTCCGCCATTCGCCGTGCCAGAAACTCCGGCAGCTGCATCAGCAGTGCCGCCTCGCCAAACGCATCCGCGGGCACGGGCAGGCCCAGGGCACGGGCAAGACCACCGATTGTCGGCGTGCAGGGGATGGCCGGGCAGGTGAAGGCGAACAGTTCGAGGATTTCAAAATGCGCCACGGCCGGAATGTCGAGGCGGGCAAACAGGCTGCGCCCATGGCACAGCAGCACCGGCCGTCCCGCAAGATGCTGTTCCAGACGTCCCGCCGGCAGTTCGGTGATCTCACCATCCGCATCCAGAAGCAGCGCCCGGCCTGCATGGGCCACCAGCGCCGGGGGCGGGGAAATGTCATCCGTATCCTTCATGGCGAAACGTTTATAGAACGCCGGGGCGGCAATTGGTATAGGCATGGAGAGCGGCCTGATTGATTGACGTGGCGGGCGCTTTTCCGTATGAGTTCTGACCCGCCCGAAGGAGGTAAGATATCATGTCGGATGATCGCGAGATTGCGCTGCAAAGCAATGCCTGGCCGTTTGTCGAGGCCCGAAAGCTGCTCGACCGTATCGGGGTGCTGGAAAAAGCGCGCGGCCAGCGGCCGGAATGCATCGTGTTCGAAACCGGCTACGGACCTTCCGGCCTGCCCCATATCGGCACCTTCGGCGAGGTGGCCCGCACCACCATGGTTCGCCACGCCTTTTCATTGCTCAGCGACATTCCGACCCGGCTGATCGCCTTTTCCGATGACATGGACGGCATGCGCAAGGTGCCTGCCAACGTGCCCAACCGCGATGTCCTGCAGGAACATCTGCAGAAGCCGCTGACAAGAGTGCCGGACCCCTTCGGTACCCATGAAAGCTTCGGCCATCACAACAACGCCCGCCTGCAGGCCTTTCTCGACCGTTTCGGTTTCGATTATGAATTTTACAGCGCCAGTGAATGCTACAGCTCCGGACGGTTCGATGCGGCGCTGCGCCGGGTGCTGGAATGCTATGACGACATTATGCGCATCATCCTGCCGACCCTGGGGCCGGAGCGCCGGCAGACCTATTCGCCCTTCCTGCCCATATCGCCGGTCAGCGGCCAGGTGCTGCAGGTGCCGATACTGGAACATGACGCCGGTGCCGGCACGGTCGTGTTCGAGGATGTTGATGGAGAACGTAAGGAAGTGCCGGTTACCGGCGGTCATTGCAAGCTGCAATGGAAGGCGGACTGGGCGATGCGCTGGTATGCCCTCGGCGTCGATTACGAGATGGCGGGCAAGGATCTGATCGATTCCGTCAGGCTGTCGGGGCGGATCGTCAAGGCGCTGGGCGGGCTGCCGCCGGAAGGGTTCTCCTATGAGCTCTTTCTCGATGAGAACGGCGAGAAGATTTCCAAATCCATCGGCAACGGGCTGACGATCGATGAATGGCTGCGTTATGCCAGTCCGGAAAGCCTGTCGCAGTATATGTATCAGTCGCCGCGCAAGGCCAAGCGGCTGTATTTCGATGTGATCCCGAAGACCGTGGATGAGTATATCAGCCATCTGACGGCCTATCCCGGACAGCCGCGCGAAAAACAGCTGGCCAATCCGGTATGGCACATTCACCAGGGTCAGCCGCCTGTGGCCGATGTGCCGCTGAGCTTCAATATCCTGATGAACCTCGCCAGTGTCTGCAATACGGAGGACAAGGCCGTTCTATGGGGCTTCATCACCCGCTATGTGCCGGGGGCGACACCGGAAAACCATCCGCTTCTGGATGATCTGGTCGGCTATGCGCTGGTTTATTATCAGGATTTCGTCAAACCGAAAAAACAGTACCGCCTGCCGGATGAGCGAGAGCGCCGCGCCCTTGCCGATCTGGCCGGACAGTTGCACGCCCTGCCCGCGGATGCGGGGGCGGAGGATATTCAGAACGTCATCTATGCCGTTGGCAAGGCCCACGAATTCGCCAATCTGCGCGACTGGTTCAGGGCACTGTATGAAACATTGCTCGGGCAGTCACAGGGGCCGCGTTTCGGCTCCTTCGTCGCCCTGTATGGCATCGGTGAGACACTGAAGCTGATCGAGGCGGCATTGGCCGGCGAACTGGCATCCGGGCAGGCGGAGGAGGGGGCTTAGGGTCCTGATTCCGTTCCCGTCAATCGGGAAGCCGCTTTCTGGCAGCAGATGTAAAAAAGCGGGGGCGCCGTCGGCAGCCCCCGTCTTGTTTTTCCAGCCCTGTTCCGGCCGGTCGTCGGTGAACGCCGTCAGTAAACGGAGCAGCCGGCCGCGTAATCGAAATACAGTTCCCGCGCCCGTCGGCAGACGGGGCCGACCTGCAGGTCGCGATCCTCGAAGCGGGTAACCGGCACCACCTTGCCGAAATTGCCGGTATTGAAGATTTCATCCGCCTCGCGCACATCCTGCGGGGTGATGGTGGTTTCCTGCACCTCCTGCCCGTCCTCGCGCAGGAGTCCGATGACCCGCTGGCGGGTGATGCCGTTGAGGAAGGTGCCGTTCCAGACTGGCGTCTTGGCGATGCCGTCCTTGACGATCCAGACATTGGCGGTGGCGAATTCGGCCACATTGCCGACCGGATCGCACATGACGGCATTATCGAAACCGCGGCGATTGGCGTCGACCAGGGCACGCTGGGCATTCGGATAGAGGCAGGATGCCTTGGCATCATTCGGCGCCATGTCGCGTGCCGGGCGCCGGTAGGGCGACATGCAGGCGCTGAAGCCCTTGAATTCGGGCATGGGCGCCTCATAGACCGCCAGGGTGAAATCGGTCGAATCCGGATCGGGGGCGACAAAGCCGGAGCGGGCAAAATACATCGGCTTGATATACAGTTCGGCATCCCGGGGGAACATGCGGATGCCCTCGATCGCCAGATCGCGGATTTCCCCGGCGCTTTTTGTCGGCTTCAGCCCCAGCGCGACGGCCGAGCGGTTGAGCCGTTCGCAATGCAGTTCCAGATCGGGGGCCAGGCCGTTGAAGGCGCGGGCCCCGTCGAATACCACGGTCGCCATCCACATGGCATGGTTCATCGGGCCGATCAGCCTGGTTTCCTCGTCGCCCCAGACGCCATCATGATAAACTTTTGCCGCCATGTTTCCGGTCTCCTGAAAAAAAGATGTCGTGCCGCATCGGCTGCGGGCGCGAACGGTCTGTTCGCGCCACCCTGCGCTGATTCGGTGAAAAAAAGCTTTATATCCTATACCTTAAGCAAGGGGGCGGCGAAAGAATGATTTGCCCCTGTCCGCGCCATTGCCGGAAAGTTGTAACAAGATTATGAATGCTGCGTCCAAAGCAGAAGATTTGCCGTCATGGCAGCGTGTCTGAATCCGATTGTTGCAGCGTGAAGAAAGCTGTTGCGGGGGTCTATTGCGGGGGATCGGCGAGAGCGGCGAATTCAGTGAAAGGGGTATTGGTCACGGAAAGAATCTTGGCAATGCTTTCCGTACTCGGCCAACGGGGTTTCCCCTCACGCGAAAAACGCTTGCTACGGTTGAATGTCGTCGGGTCAAGCCCGGCCAGGCGTGCCAGTCCCGATGTGGACAGATCATTCCGCCGGGCAAGCTGGTCTATCGCGTTCCAAATGCCCTCATGAGTTAACATGGGAACATCTTCTTACAATTTATGCGTGGTGTCGATAGGAACAAGATCGTAGGGGGCTGGCGCGAAAAAGAGGGTATTTTGCCTGCTTCCGGCCGTATCCGCCTTTTTCTTGCGGTATGGCGGAACGATCCGTTAATGTCCCCGCCATGAACGAGGATCTGATCTATACCATTGTGCGCCGTGCCGACTGGGTGCAGGCGGAAAGAAGCGGACAGTATGACGGTTCGGCGGATGACCGCCGCGATGGCTTTCTGCATTTTTCATCGCCCGCCCAGGTGGTAGAAAGCTGCGCCCGCCACCGCGCCGGAGAGGATGATCTGCTGCTGGTGGCGGTGCCGGCTGCCGCGCTTGGAGCGGCGCTGAAATGGGAACCGTCGCGCGGCGGGGCCCTGTTTCCGCATCTTTATGCGCCGCTGCCCACCGATAAGGTGGCCTGGGTGCTGCCGCTGCCGCTGGGGGCGGATGGGCGTCATGTCTTTCCTGCCGCTTTTCAGGAGGGTAAGGGATCATGAGCCTTTTAAGCAGGCTGGCGGTGATGCCATTGGGAATGCTGCCGCCGGAAACCGCCCATGACCTGACGATCCGGATCTTGCGCGCGGGGCTGTATCCGCGCATGCGCGGGCGCTTCGATCGTACGCTGAAGATCCGTTTGTGGGATCTCGATTTTCACAGCCCCATCGGTATGGCGGCGGGGTTCGACAAGAACGCCGAGGCGGCGGATGCCCTGCTGGCCATGGGCTTTGGCTTTGTCGAGGTCGGCAGCGTCACCCCGCAACCGCAGCCGGGCAACCCGCGTCCGCGGCTTTTCCGTCTTTCATCAGATCGCGCGGTGATCAACCGCATGGGCTTCAACAGCGATGGCCATGCGGCGGTGGAGGCACGGCTGCGCCGCCGCCGCCAGCGTGGATTGCTGGGGGTCAACCTTGGCGCCAACAAGGACAGCAAGGACCGGATCGGGGATTATGTGCAGGGGCTGCGCCATCTCGGCCCCTATGCCGATTATGTGGTGGTGAATGTTTCCTCGCCGAACACGCCCGGGCTGCGTGATCTGCAGCGGGGCGAGAATCTTGAGGATTTGGCCACGCGTCTGGAGGCTGCCCGTGACGAGGCCGGTCTGAGTGTGCCCGTTCTGCTCAAAATCGCGCCTGATCTGGATGATGAGGGTCTGGCGGCCGTGGCCGCATCGGCGCGGCGCTTCGATGGCTTGATTGTCGGCAATACCACCTTGTCCCGGCCTGAGGGACTGACATCCCCGCGGGCGTCGGAACAGGGCGGGCTGAGCGGCAAGCCCCTGTTCCCCCTGTCCACCCGGGTGCTGGCGCGGATGTACCGCCTGACCGGTGGTAAGGTGCCGCTGATCGGCACCGGCGGCATCTTCACGGCTGAGGATGCCTATGCGAAGATCATGGCCGGGGCCAGCCTGGTGCAGCTTTACACGGCGCTGATCTATGAGGGGCCGGGGCTGATCACCGCTCTGAACCGGGGGCTTGCCGATCTGCTGCGCCGGCGCGGCTATTCGCATCTGTCCGATGCCGTGGGGGCGCGGGCCGCGGAAATCGCCGAACAGGACGGCGGAGAGGGATAAGGCCCCCGGCGATCTGATTTTCAGAAGCTCGGCGGGGTGCAGGCGGTGACCACCTCGCAAGGCACATCGCCGGTATTGCGGAAACGGTGCGGGCGACGGCTGTCGAAATCGAAGGCATCGCCGGGGCCGAGGGTGGCGCGTTCGCCATCCACCGTGACTTCGAGATGGCCCTTGACGATGACACCCGCTTCCTCCCCCTCATGGCTGAGCATGGAGCGGCCGGTATCGCTGCCCGGTTTATAGGTTTCATGCATCACCTGCAGCTTGCGTGCGGACAGATCGCCGCCGACCTGCAGAAAGGCGATGGAACCGCGCGAGAGTTCGGTCAGCTCGTCACGGCGGAAAAAGACCTTCTCCTTGGGGCGGAAATTTTCGGCGAAGAAATCCGACATGGAAATGGGAATGCCTTTCAGCACCTTGCGCAAGGAGGCGACGGAAGGGCTGGTGCGGTTCTGTTCGATCAGGGAGATCATGCCATTGGTCACGCCTGCCCGTTTGGCGAGTTGGCGCTGGCTCAGTCCCGCCGCCTTCCGCACCGAACGCAGCCTGCTGCCGACATCGAATTCCATCTTCTTTTGCCCTCCGCGCCGTGGTCAAGGATAAATTTCTCATCGAATGATTAATATATTAAACACTTTAAACGCTGTTTTGGCTGTTTTTCAAGGGAGGTCGGGTTAAGGAAAAAGCGCTTGTCCAATTTATGGGACATGCTAGCCTCGTTTTCAGGATAATACGAGAAATTGCAGGGAGCCCGCCATGGACAATGCCGTCAACAATCTGGAAGCCTTCTGGATGCCGTTTACCGCCAACCGGCAGTTCAAGGCAGCGCCGCGCATGTTCGTCGCGGCAAAGGACATGTATTACACCACGGCTGAAGGCCGGCAGGTGATCGATGCCACGGCGGGGCTGTGGTGTGTCAATGCCGGCCATGCCCGTCCGCGCATTGTCGAGGCAGTGCAGAAACAGGTCGAGGAGCTCGATTACGCCCCGGCCTTTCAGATGGGCCATCCGCGCGTGTTCGAGGCGGCTTCGCGCATCAGCGCCCTGATGCCGGGCGATCTGGATCATGTCTTTTTCACCAATTCCGGCTCGGAGGCGGTGGATACGGCACTGAAGATCGCCATCGCCTATCATCGTGCCCGCGGTGAGGGCACGCGCACCCGTCTGATCGGGCGTGAACGCGGTTATCACGGTGTCGGGTT
>CAYXDL010000053.1:0-9657 GCA_964463775.1 uncultured Hyphomicrobiales bacterium | reverse complement strand
TGCCCGTGGTGCTGATGCTGCTGATTTTGGCAGGGGCATTGACGGCGCTGTTGTTGCGGGATGCGCGCCGCGGTCTCGACGAAGCGCGACTGACGGAGATGCGGGCACGGGCAGAGGCCCGTATCGATGCGGCGTTGCTGCAGACGGGGCTTGATCTCGCCGCCGGGCGCGGGGTGCCGCAATCTCTGGCCGATGCCAGCATCGCGCGCAGGGATGTCCGCATCCGCCTTCAGGATCTGAGCGGCCGGATCGATATCAATCTGGCACCAACGGAGCTGCTGGAAAATCTTTTCCGCCAAGCCGGTGTGAACGGGGCGGAAAGGCTGGTGCGGGCCATAGCCCGCCGCCGCGGGCAGAGGCGGCTGTTGCCGCCGTTTCTCAATCTGGAAGAACTGCTCGGCCTGCCGGGAATGGACAAGGCATCTTTCAGGCGACTGGCGCCTTTTCTGACAACGCTTTCCGGGGTGGCCGGGGTTGATCCGCGCTGGGCCCGGGCGGAGGTTCTGGCCGCGATACCCGGCATAGGCAGAGGGCGGGCGCAACGCTATGTCGATGAGGGGCGCCGCGACATGCGCCTGATCGAGGCGGGCCAGTCCTATTTTATCGCCACGCCGGGACGGGCCTATCGGGTGGTGGCGGAAGCCGCCGGGGCGGATGGTGAGAGATTTCTGCGCCATGCCGTGATCAGCCTGCTGAGCACGGATGGACGCCCCTTTGTTCTGCTGCCCCCTGAAAGCGGTTATGAAACCGCCGATGGCGTGCCGATTGCCGTATTGCAAAGGCGGTGATAGCTTGGCGGCCATGGCTGAGAACGGGATCATGAAATGGCTGCGCCGGTGGGCCGATGAGATTGGCGACATGCTGGTGCCGGCACGCGATGGCCGTGGCGATGTCATTGTCTTCTGCGATGATCGCGGCGGATTGGCGCTGCATATTCCGGATGACGGGCGCAGGCATGTCGCCGCGGATGAACCCGTACCCGCCGACTGGCTCAGGGGCCGGCGCATCGTTCTGCGCCTGCGTTCCGGGCAGGCGCTGACGGTCGATATGCGCCTTCCCGCTGCGGCGGCGGAAGATCCCCTTGCGGCGGTGGCCTTCGAACTGCCCAGGGTCTCGCCCTTTTCTGCCGGAGATGTGCGTTTTTATATCGATGATATGCGCCGTGATGACAGTGGGGCGCATTTTGACGTGACGCTCAGGCTGGTGACGAAAGAACGTCTGGAAAATTGCCTGCACCGTCTGGCACAGCGCGGCATCGTGCCTGATCTGGCTGATTTCTCCGATCCGGATGCGCCCGGCGATATCCGGCGCAATTTTCTGAAACGGCGAAAGCGCGCGGCGTTTTCCCGGTTTCTTGCGCTTGCGGCATTGCTGGCACTGGCGGTGGCAATGCTTTCGCCGCTGCTTCACGATTACCTGCAATTGCGTCATGTTGAGGCGGCCCGTCTGCGTTCCAGCGCCGATGCCGCCGCGGCGCGGGATTTGGCGCGCCAGTTGGCGGGCACCGGCGGCATTGGCGCCGATGCCCGGGCCTATTTTTCCCGCTATCCCTATCTGAGCCCGATCATCGAGCGCCTGAGCACCGCCTTGCCCGATGATGCATGGCTGAGCCTGTTCGAGTTTTCCGATGGTGAGATCAGGATCGAAGGTTCGGCGACCTCTGCCGCGGCGCTGATCGGCCCGCTGCAGCAGGCCCTGCCCGGTGCGGCCGTGCGCTTTCAGGCCCCGGTCTACCGGGATGCGGTCAGCGGGCGGGAAAAATTCGCTTTTGCCATTTCCCTGCCACTATCACGGGGCGCGGACGGGCCGCAGGAGGTAAGGCAATGATCACGCCGCGCATGCCGTTTTCGCGTGTTCTGGCTTTAGGCGCGCTGCTCGTGGTTCTCCTGCTTGCGGCCCTGGCGCTCGGGCTGCCGTACCGGATGCTGGCACGGGGGCTGGAAAACCGGCTGGAAACGGCACGCCTGGCCCTGCAGCGCGAACAGGCTGCCGCGGATCGCCTGCCCCGCCTGCGTCAGGAGATGGGGAAACGCAGGAAACAGGCCGGCGGCACGCGCGCATTGCTGCTGGAGGCCCGGACGGAAGCCCTCGCCCAGGCCGCCCTGCAGCAACGCCTGAAGGCGGCATTGCAGGCCAACGGCGCCCAGCCCGTATCCCTGCAGGTTATCGAAACACGACCCTGGCGGCGGTTGCGGCGCCTTGGCGTTTCCGCCGTTTTCACCGCTGACACGCCGATTCTGCAGAAGGTGCTCTATACCCTTGAAAGCAGTGTTCCCGCCGTGGTGGTGGAAAAACTCTATGTTCGGGTGCGCGACGGGCGCAGCGATGCCCAATATCCGCTCGACGTCACCCTGCAGGTTACGGGGCTGTGGCGGGGGGGCGGATGAGGCATCAACCGCTGAATGTTGTGCTGATGGCCGTGATCGTGGTGGCACTGGCGATGGCCGCCTGGCCGTGGCTGTGGCGGGATGCTGCTTCTGCCCCGGATGGGTCCGCGGTGGCGGGAATATCGTCTCCGTCGGCGCAGCAAGAGCGGCAGGCATTGCCATGGTGGCGGGAACTGCCCCCGATCGGGGCCATGAAGGAGACGGTGCGGCGGCCATTGTTCACGGCATCGAGACGGCCGCGCCTGCCTTCCGGGCAAAGGCAGCAACAGGTTGCCGGTCTGGCGGGTTATGTTCTGGCGGGCGTGGTCATCGCGGGAGATACACGTATCGCCATGCTGCGCTCAAGGACGGGTGCGGGCAATCTGCGCGTGCGGGCCGGTGACAAGGTGGCGGGATGGACGGTGACGGCCATCGATTCCCGCTCGGTAACGGTAACCCGAGACGGAGAGCAGCGGCGCATCGTAGCGGCGAAATGAGCCCTGCCTGCGGACAAGAGGGGTGCGGCGGATCGTGGGCTATAGTATGGTGCCGCAATGGCGGGCGTATCGGAAAATGGTGAACAGGTGATGAGGTCATGAGGGGGGCAGGCTGGAAATCCGGCCTTATGGGGCGGGCGATCCGGCGGCCGTGTGCTGCGCTGATATTGTTGCTGGCACTGGCTGCCTGTACGGTTGGTCAGAAAAGAGAGGTCAGCGCGGATTCGGGCACGGCGGCAAGGGCGCCGCAACAATCGTCCGCGCTGCCGCGTTCTGCCGCGCCGTTGTCCGATATGGCTTCCTCATCCTCGACCGTGGTGCGCCCTGCAAACGAACGTTCCGGCATTGGCAAGATTGCGGAAATCTATCCGGCCAAAGGCAAGGGGGTGGATCTCACTGCCGCCGGGAAAGAGCGTGTCGGGGCCGGACGGGGCGATATCAGCCTGAATTTTGATGGTTCCGATCTGCGCGAAGTCGTGCAGATCGTGCTGCGTGATCTTCTGGGCGTGAATTATGTCATCGATCCCGATGTTCAGGGTGTGCTGACACTGCATACGGGCCGGCCGGTCAATCGCGCGGCGCTGTTGCCCATACTGGAACAGGCGCTGGCGGCCAACGGGGCGGTTCTGGTCAGGTCCGGCGCCATTTACAGGGTCAGCAAGCGCGCGGCCGGTTCCGGGGCCGTGCCCGTGGCGGGAACGGGCGCGGGCGGCGGTATAGGGGTGTTCCCGCTCGATTATCTCGGCGCGGCGGAAATGGCCAAGATCGTCAGGCCGCTGCTGCCCGCGGGACGGCTGGTGCAGGTAGATGCGGCGCGCAATCTGCTGATCGTCGGCGGGAATGCGCGCGAGATGGAGATCGTCTCCCGCATCATTGAAATATTCGATGTCAATCAGCTTGCCGGACAGTCGGTGCTGCTGGAGAGCCTGCAAAATGCCGATGTGACAACGCTGGTTTTCGAGTTGGAAAATGTCTTCGGCGGCGGCAAGGGCGGACCGCTTTCCGGTCTGGTGCGGTTCATTCCCATCGAGCGGATGAACGCGGTTCTGGTCATCTCGAAGCAGCCGGAATATCTGCAGGAAGCGCGCAACTGGATTGCGCGGCTGGACCGGACCCGGCGTATCGGTGAACGGCGCTTGTATGTCTATTACGCGCAGAACGGCAAGGCCAGCACCATCGCCAAGACCCTTCAGGGTGTTTTTTCGGGTGATGACAGCCCCTTGGGGCCGGTCTCGGTGGATACGGCCGCTCAGACATCGCTCAAGGATGTGCTGGAGGCCGGCAAAAAGGATGTGCAGCCTTCCGCAAGCGCGCGCCAGCCGGTACGCATCATCGCCGATGAGGTGAACAATGCCGTTCTCACCCTGGCGACACCACGTCAGTACCGGGCGATCGAAGAGGTGCTGAAAAAGCTCGACCTGGTGCCGTTGCAGGTGCTGATCGAGGCAACGATTGCCGAGGTGTCGCTGAAGGACGAGCTGCGTTTCGGCGTGCAGTATTTCCTCAACAATGGCGGGCTAGGCAATGCAGCCAGTGACGGCTTCGCGGCCCTGTCGACGGGAACGAGTTCGCTGCTCAATTCAACATTTCCCGGCTTTTCCTTCGTGCTGCAGAACGGCGCGGGTCAGGCGAAATTCATTCTCGATACCCTTTCATCGCTGACGGAGCTGAATGTCATTTCCTCGCCGCATCTGATGGTGCTCGACAATCAGACGGCGCGCCTGCAGGTGGGCGACCAGGTGCCGGTGATCACCCAGCGCTCACAATCGACGACGGTGGCCAATGCCCCGGTGATCAATTCGGTCGAATACCGCGATACCGGTGTGACGCTGGATGTGACGCCCCGTGTCAATGCTTCGGGCCTGGTCACGCTGGAAATCACGCAGGAGGTCAGCGATGTCGTGACCACCACCACGTCGCAGATCGATTCGCCGACTTTCCGCCAGCGCAAGATTCTGTCCACCGTCGCGGTCAAATCCGGTGAAACCATCGTGCTGGGCGGCCTGATCCGCAAAAGCGATGACAAGGGCGATGCCGGTATCCCGGTTCTGCACCAGCTGCCGCTGATCGGCAATGTGTTTGGCGGGCGTTCCAGCACTGTCAAGCGGACGGAGCTGCTGGTGATGATCACGCCGCGGGTTGTGCGCACCCAGAACCAGGTGCGCGACCTGACCCTGCAGCTTCGCCAGAAATTTCAGGGCGTGCTGTCGCTGCAGGCGCAGGGGGTGGAGGAACCCGGAAAGCCGCTTTATCCCTTTGAATAAGGGACATTCACGCCGCAAGAAAGGCTTGCGCCAGCATGAACCGCGGTATTCCGTGCCGATGACCCGCCGCTGGTACGGACTGCGGAAACTATTTCTTTCTGAAAATATGATGCTGCGCCCTGAACAGAGCTTTTTCCGAAATATATTGAGCGATTAATATAAATAACATAAAATAAAAATCAGAATATAAAGAAAGAGGTGGCGCTATTAATGGATGGCGGTCCTGTATTGTTGATCGGAAGTCCTCGCTCCGGCACAACATGGCTTGGCAAGATCTTTGACAGCCACCCTGATGTCATTTACCGGCATGAGCCGGATTCCCTGCCTGACCCGTACGGTATTCCGTTTCTGCCCGATCGTTGCGATGATCAGGAAATTCTGGACAGATCGCGCCGGTATATCCGCTCTCTTGCCGGCTGCAGGAAGTTGCGCGCGGTGGGGGGAAGACCCTATTTCGCCAAGAGATACCGAAACGGATTTCTGGATGCTGCGTTCAGGGCCGGGATATTCAGCCTGAAGGGCCTTGACAGGATCATGCCGATGCTGGGTCTGGACCGGATGTCCCTGCCGTCGTTCTTATATCCGCAACGCCCGGATACCCGCATGACGGTGGTGATAAAAAGCGTTTCCTCACTCGGGCGTATCGGGCTTTTCGCGGCGGCCTGCCCCGATATGCCGATCATCTACATCATCAGGCATCCCTGCGGCTATGTCGCGTCGCGGCTGCGCGGTGTGAAGCTGAATGTGATGTCGGATGCGGCTTATGAGCGGGATTTGTGCAGGCAGATGCCCGAGGCGCGGCAGTTGGGCTGGTCGCTGGAGGATGTCGCTGATTTCAGCCCGGCGGAAAGATTTGCCTTCAGCTGGTCCCTGCTCAACGAAAGGGCCATGAGGGTGGCGGAAGGTAGTGCCCGTATACATACGGTCTTCTATGAAGATCTCTGCATCAATCCGCAGGCTGAGGCGGAAAGAATGTTCGCTTTCACAGGTCTGGAGATGAGCGCACAGAGCAAAGCCTTCATTGCCGAGAGCATGGGCGCAAAAAACGATAATGGATTCTACAGCATCCATAAAAACAGCAAAGCACAGATCGACAAATGGAAGGAAGAGCTGTCCCCTGCGGAGATCGCGCGCATCATGGATGTGGTCACACGCTCGCGCCCCGGGAAAATATATGAAAAAAAGATCCCTATTGATTGTTCAAAGTAAATGGGGGCACGCGTTATTTGGGGCAATGGTAACGGGTGGCTATTTCTGAATGATCAGTCCTCTGCGGCATGGCTTATGAAAATGTCTCTCCTGATCCGGTATTCATAGAATGTGTCCTTGACCGGCTGAGCCTGACTTTCTGGTGTTTGAAATGAATGGGGCAAAAGTTTCTCCTGCCCGTGCCATGTAGACAGAACATATGCCAGCCTTCCATGCGGAGCAGTGCTATGTTGAGTTCTTTCGATCGTACGATAATACGATCTCTTCAGACAGGATATTCCGGGTGGAAAAACATGAACCCCATTAATCACATCCTTTTCCGGGCACTGGAGGCTGTCAAGCCAGGCTCGCTAAAGCATCTGAGTTCAACCCTGAACCGGTTGATCAGAGGTTATCTTTGGGCAAAGGTCCTTCTTGGCATGTTATTGGGGGTCATTTGCGGTTTACTGCTTGGACCTTCTGCCGGGCTTATCACTCCTGTCTGGAGTACAATTATCACCAACTGGCTGGCCTTGCCGGGCCAATTGTTTCTTCTGCTGGTTCAGATGGTTGTCATTCCTCTTGTTCTAGCATCGGTCGCACGGGGTATAGCTGCCAATGAGAACACGCAGCAACTACGAAGTACCGGCTTGACGGTTGTTGTTTTCTTCACCGTCACCACGGCCGTGGGTGCTGCCATAGGTCTGGTACTGACTCTTGTTCTAGCGCCAGGTGACACTGTTCCGCCGGAATTGATCAGAGCCGCGATGAGTGGCTCCGCAACAATGCCATCCGGTGATTCCATGCAAATTGATCCTGGCCGGCTGCTGATGAACCCAAGCGGGATGCTGAATCTGTTGCCGAGTAATCCGCTGAATGCAATGGTTGAATCTCAAATGCTTCAGGTCGTTGCTACATCGGCCATACTCGGCCTGGCTCTTGTCTCGATGCCCGTTAAACAGGCCCGACCTCTTCTTGACCTTCTCCAGTCTGTTCAGGAAGTATGCATGGTCATCGTCGGCTGGGCCATGCGGTTGGCTCCCCTGGCTGTTTTCGGACTTCTCGCTCAGATTGTCAGCAAACTCGGCATCAATACGCTGACCGGTGTTGCATACTATGTTTTCACTGTCCTGCTGGGGCTTTTCCTGATGTTCTGTATTTACCTGACACTTGTGCGGCTCACGGGCAAAATATCACCGCTGGATTTTCTCCGAAGTACACGCGAGGTTCTCCTTCTGGCATTTTCCACATCCTCATCGGCAGCGGTCATGCCCTTGTCCATCAAGACAGCAGAAGAGCAGCTTAAGGTAAGCCCGGCGGTGGCAGGGTTTGTCATTCCGCTCGGTGCGACCATTAATATGAATGGCACCGCTTTGTATCAGGCGGTTGCTGCGGTTTTTATGGCGCAGGTATTTGGAGTTGACATAGGACTTAGCGGGTTGGCTACAATTATTCTGCTGTCAGTAGCGGCATCGATCGGATCTCCAGGCACACCCGGCGTCGGGATCATCATTCTTGCCATGATATTGCAGAGTATCGGTGTACCGACAGCTGGTATAGCCCTTATTCTGGGCGTTGACCGCATATTGGATATGTGCCGGACAGCCATCAATGTCTGCGGTGATCTTCTTACCTGCATTATCGTTGATCGTATACAAGGCAATATCTTGGCGAGTGGGGAAGAGAATAGAGTAGATATTGCAGGGCAGGAAGCAAGTTGAGCATGCGGACCAATAAATGACATCTTCATTTTATCAATATTGGCTCGGTCTGAGCAGGTGCCTTCTTCTCGGCGCTGTCTCGAAAAGTGTTTCGTGCGGCGAATGTCAGGGTAGATTTGGATGGCGACGGGTAGAAGCGAAATGGAGATGAGGGCATCTGATGCTCGATGCTGAAAAAATCAGAAGTTATTTGCATGACTTCATGGGAAGCACGCTATCGCTCATTCAGAATCCCTTATTCTGGCTTCAGTTTGCAGTCGCGGTAGCGGTTTTCGCCATCGCTCATTGGTTTTTGTCTCCTTTGATGAGAAAGGGAATGGCGAGGCTGTCTGCAAAAGCCGCGCATGTTCCGACCCTCCGGCGGCCGTTGCTGGCTGTGAAGCAGTTAAGCACACCTTTTGTTTGGCTTCTTCTACAGTGGATAGCCCTGCATATTGTCAGGCAACTGAATTGGCCCGATGGCGCGCTGACCACTATCGTAAGTCTGTTGGGTGCCTGGGTATTGATCCGCCTCGTGACTACGCTCGTGATGAGCGAATTTCTGGCGAATTTTATTACCATTGCAGTTTGGAGTGTTGCCGCTCTCAATATATTCGGACTCCTCGATGCTGCGGTCAATCTGCTCGATAGCTGGTCTCTTACCTTCGGAGGGGTCAGGGTATCTCCTGTGACGGTACTGAAGGCAGCAGCATCCCTGCTCATTGCATGGTGGTTTGCGAATGCCCTCTCTGATTTCATCGAACGCCATCTTGACAATAGCAGAAACATATCGCCTGCGATGAAGGTGCTGGGTGTGAAGCTGACCCGGCTGGCCCTTATGGCTGGAGCCATTCTCGTCTCGTTGGCCTCTGTGGGGATTGATCTGACCGCTTTTGCAGTTTTTAGTGGTGCACTCGGCGTCGGACTGGGTTTCGGTCTGCAAAAGATATTTTCAAATCTGGTCAGTGGCATCATCCTCCTGATGGACAGGTCCATCAAGCCGGGGGATGTAATTACGGTCAACAATACTTTCGGATGGATCAATTATCTGGGAGCCAGATATGTTTCGGTCATTACACGCGACGGTATTGAGCATCTGATTCCGAACGAGGAGCTTATTACCCAGCGAGTGGAGAACTGGACGTATAGCAATTCTCTGGTGCGGCTGAAAATACCCATCGGTATCTCATACAATTCTGATCCTGGCCAGGCGATGGCTCTATGTGTTGAGGCTGCGAAAAAAGTATCTCGCGTACAAGCTGTCCCAAGCCCCTTGTGTCAATTAATAAGTTTCGGTGACAGTTCCGTAAATCTTGAATTACGTATATGGATCAATGATCCTTAGAATGGCAGAGCCAACGTCATCAGCGATGTGTTGCTGGGTGTCTGGGATGCATTCCATAAAAACGGCATAGTGCTGCCCTATCCGCAGCAGGATGTGCATATCAAATCAGTCATGAGAGAAGAGGATCTCAAATCGCTGATGGCGGTGCTCAGGGAGTAAAGGCAAGGCAATGATAGTCCGTGCTGACCACGACCGTACGGATTTTTTTATCCGCAGAAGACATCAGTAAAAGCGATTATTCGTGACCTGCGCCCCTAAAACTCCTCCATTTTGATGTAGAGTCCGCCCAACCGAAGG
>CAYXDL010000052.1:0-9745 GCA_964463775.1 uncultured Hyphomicrobiales bacterium | reverse complement strand
CCGCCTTCTGCAGGAAAGGGCCGGGGCCAATCCGCTTTTCAGCCCCGTGATGCGCGCCGTATTCGCCGACAGCCCGTATTTGTCCCATATGGTAACGATGGAGGCGGAATTCACCTGCCGCATAGCCACGGAGCCGGCGGAAGGGCTGCTGAATGAAATCTTCGCCGATGTCCGCAGGCGGATTGCGGAGGATGGCGGCAAGGATAGCGTGATGCGGGCCCTTCGCCACGGCAAGCGGCGAATCGCCCTGCTGGTGGCGGGGGCGGATCTGACCTGTTGCTGGGAACTTGAAAAAATCACCGCCGCGCTGAGCGATTATGCCGATTTCGCCGTCGAAACCGCCCTCGAACATCTGCTGTGCAGAGCGGCAGAACGCGGTGAACTGGATGAAAACATCCGCCCGCCCTATGCGCCGTCCTCCGGGCTGACGATCATCGGCATGGGCAAGCTGGGGGCCCGCGAACTCAATTATTCCAGCGATATAGACCTGATCGTCCTGTATGATCAGGAGCGGCACATCTATCGCGGTCGCCGCCATCCGACCGATTTCTATTCCCGTCTGGTGCGCGATCTCGTCGCCATGCTGCAGAACCGCACCGGTGACGGCTATGTCTTCCGCACCGATCTGCGCCTGCGGCCCGATCCCGGCATCTCGCCGCTGGCGATTTCCTTCGAAGCCGCGGAGAATTACTATGAAACCTTGGGACAGAACTGGGAACGTGCCGCCATGATCAAGGCCCGTCCCATCGCCGGGGACATCGCGGCGGGCGAAGCCTTTCTCGATTATCTGAAGCCCTTCATCTGGCGCAAATATCTCGATTTCGCCGCCATCGAGGATATCCATTCGATCAAACGTCAGATCAACTCTCACCATGGCCATGAGAAGATTGCCGTCGCCGGACACAATCTGAAGATCGGACGCGGCGGTATCCGTGAAATCGAATTCTTCGCCCAGACCCAACAGCTTATCGCCGGAGGGCGTGACCCCCGCCTGCGCAGGCGCGCCACCTGCGATGCCATCCGCGCCCTGGCCGCCAGCCACAGAACCGAGCCGGAAACCGCGGAGCGGATGATCGCTGCCTATCGTTTCCTCCGCATGCTCGAACACCGCCTGCAGATGATCAATGACGAGCAGACCCAGACCCTGCCCACAGATGAGGAGGATCTGCTGCGCCTGGCCAATTTTGCCGGTTTCAGGGATCTGGAAAGCTTCAATACCCGTTGTCTGGAGGTCTTCACGACCGTTAGCAGCATCTATGGCGCCCTGTTCGAGGAGGCGCCGGATCTTTCCGCACCGGAAGGGAATCTCGTCTTTACCGGCACGGATGACGACCCCGAAACCCTGCGCGTACTGGAACGCATGGGTTTCGCGAACGCCTCCCTCGCCTCGCGGTTAATCCGCAACTGGCATCATGGCCGCTACCGGGCGACGCGCTCGGCGCGGGCCCGGGAAATTCTGACAAAACTGATCCCTGCCATCCTCGATGCCTTTGCAAAGACCGGCAATGCCGACGATGCCCTGGCCCGTTTCGATCGTTTTCTGGCCGCGCTTCCTGCCGGTATCCAGCTCTTTTCCCTGTTTCTGAACAACCCGAAACTGCTTGGATTTCTGGCCAAGATCATGGCAACGGCGCCGCGCCTGGCCGATTACCTCGCCCGCCATCCCGCCTTGTTCGATGGCATCATCTCGCATGATTTTCTCGATCCCCTGCCCTCATTCGCCGTGCTGGAAAAAGAGCTGGATGCCCAGCTGACCACCAGCAGGGATTATCAGGAAACACTGGATATATGCCGCCGCTGGAAACAGGAAAAACACTTTCAGATCGGCATACAAACCCTTGAAAACATGATTTTTTCCGATTCGATAGGAAAAAATCTGAGCGATGTTGCCGATGCGGCGCTGAACCAGCTTCTGCCGCGGGTATGGCAGGAATTCGCCTGCCGGCATGGTCATATCGAAGGCGGTGCCATGGCCATTCTGGCCATGGGCAAGCTGGGCAGCCGGGAAATGAGCTTCAGTTCCGACCTCGATCTCATTTTCATTTACGATTTTCCCGCCGGCTGCACGGGCTCAGACGGAAAGAAACCCCTGGCGCCATCAACCTATTTCACCCGGCTGGGTCAGCGGCTGATATCGGCCATCGCATCGCAGACCGCCGAAGGCAGCCTGTATGAAGTGGATATGCGCCTGCGCCCTTCCGGCAATGCCGGCCCGCTGGCCGTGCCGCTTGAAGGCTTCATCCAATATCAGAAGAACCAGGCCTGGACATGGGAGCACATGGCCCTGACACGTGCCCGCGTCAGCAGCGGCCCCGGGTATCTGCGCATGGCCATCGCCGACACCATCACCGGGGTTCTGACCCGCCCGCGTGATGATGCCGTATTGCGCCGGGAAGTCAGTGAAATGCGCCGGCGCATCGCCAGAGAGAAGAAGCCGAAGGGCTTCTGGGACATGAAGCTGAGCCGGGGCGGCATTCTGGACATGGAATTCATCTGTCAGTATCTGCAGCTTCGCCATGCCGCCAGCGATCCGGCCATCCTCGCCGGTACCACGGCCGATGCCTTCCTGAGCCTGCAAAAAAGAAATCTTATCGATCATGAAACGGCACAATCCCTGCTCGATGCCTGGGAATTTCAGCGCAATATCGCCGACCGGATCCATCTGTGCCTGAGTAACGGCCATGACAGCGAAAGCATTCCCCCCGGTCTGGACAGGCTGTTGAGCGAGGCCTGCTCGGCCCCGTCTCTTGACAGTGTCATCGACAGTCTGAAAAATCACCGCCACCGCGTCACCGAACATTACCGGGCGCTGCTGGGCACAGAGACATGAACAACCCCCGGACAGCCAGCACACCGATCAGGAATCCATAAAGCGAGGAAACCGACATGAGCATAAATGAAGGCGATGCCCTGCCCCCTTTCACCCTGCCCCTTGATGACGGCAGCAGCATCAGCAATGAAAGCCTCAAGGGCCAGTGGAGCGTGCTGTTCTTTTACCCCAAGGATTCGACCCCCGGCTGCACGAAGGAAGCCCTCGCCTTCAGTGAGGCGCAGGATGAATTCGCCCGCCTCGGGGCCCGCATTGTCGGCATTTCCCGGGGCACTCTCGCCTCGAAGCAACGGTTCAGGGAGAAAAACGGCCTGACCGTCGCTCTGGCCGCCGATGAAAGCGGCGAGGTCACCGAGGCCTTTGGCGTCTGGGTCGAAAAGAAGAATTACGGCCGCACCTATATGGGGATCGAGCGGACGACCTTCCTCGCTGACCCCGACGGCATCGTCCGCGCCGTCTGGCGCAAGGTCCGCGTCAAGGATCATGTGGCGAAGGTGCTGGAAAAACTGCGTGAGCTGACCGGCAATACACAACAATGAGCAAGGCGGCTGAACCGGCAACGTTGTGCCAATGGGCCATTGCGGTGCTCAATACCCCGGATGCCGGCCGGAAGGCCCGTCTGACCCGGCAGGCCTGGCATTTGTGGCAGCAGGGGGATTTACCCCTCGGCCATGCCGATGAGGGATCCGTTCCCGCCCACCCGGCCCGCCCGCCCCGGCCGCAACTGCTGGCGCCGGGACAAATGCCCAGACGGCGCGGCAACAGCCCCGGGGCAGTGGCGGCGATGGTGCACGCCGTTCTCCATATCGAACTGAATGCCATCGACCTGGCATGGGACATCATCGCCCGCTTCGCCACGGTCATGCCGCGCGCCTTCAGTGACGATTGGGCAAGAATTGCAGCAGAAGAAGCCAAACATTTCAATTTGTTGAACAAATGTATTGATGATCTGGGTTATCAATATGGGGATTTTCCCGCCCATGACGGCTTATGGGAAGCCGCCGCTGAAACCACCGCCGATCCGGCGGCACGCCTGGCTATTGTCCCGATGGTTCTTGAAGCCCGCGGCCTCGACGTGACCCCGCAGATCATCGCCCGCATGCGCGCCCGGGGGCATGAAGACATCGCCGCCGCGCTGGAGGTCATTTTCGAGGAAGAGATCGGCCATGTTGCGGCCGGCTGCCGCTGGTTCGCATATTTGTGTGCAGAACGCCGCCTCGATCCCTGCGCGCATTTTCACAACTTGGTGCGCCGTCATTTCAAAGGCCGGCTCAAGCCGCCCTTCAATGACATGGCCCGCGAACGTGCTGGTTTGCTGCGGGATTTTTATGTGCCTCTGAGCCATGTAAAAAACGCCGCGGCGCAGTAATTTCTTGAAAAAAACACGGATTTCCGTTCAGATACGCCTTCGGTTCCGCAAAAAACCGGATTTTTGCATGAGGCGGATATGAAGCGACGTCGCCATGGCAGACACAATGCGGGAAGCAAGGCAAATGGCCACAGCCCGGGCCTTTATGCGCGGTTGCGCCATGTTTTCCGCCCCCGGCAGATTCTTCTGCGCAGTCAGGGAACCGTCCATTATCTGCTGCTGAGCACCCGCCTTCAGCTGACGATCGTTGCCCTTTGCGCATTTGCCGCCGCCGGCATCGGCTGGACCGCCTCGACCATCGTCTTCAAGGACCGCATTCTGGCCGAAAAGGACAGCCGCATCGCCGCCCTGCAGACAACACGCCGCTCGCTGGAACAGGCCCTCAAGACCAGAAGCGAATATGCCGCCGGGCTGGAGCGTACGCTGACCCGCAAATACGGCGAACTGCGCCTGCTGCTGGACCAGCGCACGGCGCTGGAGGAAAACCTCCGCAATCTGAAGGGGGCTTATGAAAAGATTGCCGCCGAACGCAACGATCTGACGGCCCGCCTGCTGACGGCGGAACAGAAAAACGAAGGACTGAATCAACAACTGGCAGCCCTGCAGGCACGGCTTGCCGATGCCGGCACGCGTATTGACGGCCTTCAGGCCCGCCTTGAAACCGCGCTGCAGGAACGCGACCGCCAGCGTCAGGCCTATCTGAATACCGATGCCCAGCTTGCCGCCACACGGGCCAGGCTTTCCCGCGTGGAACGCATGGCCGCGACCCTGCGCCAGGGGGTTGAGGCCGCGCTGGAAAGCCGCAGGGAAATTCAGCGCCGCCACCGTCAGGCACAGGCGGAAATCGCCACGCTGAAATCATCCCTTACGGCATTGCGCGAACGCGCCAGCGCCCAGCAGTCCCAGCTGAAAAAACGCGCGGAACAGATTGCCGCCCTGCGTGCTGAAACAGCCCGCGCGATCGAGGAACGCAACCAGGCCCTGGCGCTGGAAAATGACCTGCGCAGCCGTGCCGTGGCCATGAAAACGCGCCTTTCCGCCCTGAAACAGGCGCAGACGGCCCTGCTGGAACGTCTGAAATACGCCACGGAACAGAATCTGTCCTCGCTGGACGGTACCCTGCGGATGACCGGCATCGATACCGGCCGGGTCGTTGCCTCCATTCTCCGCCGCAATGAGCACCCCGGTACCGGCGGTCCCTTTATCGGTGCCGATACGAAACGGGCAACCGAAAACAGGGAAACCCTGGCCATTGCACCGGAGGATGAGCCCTTCCTCAATGACTATGACAAAAACATCTCCCTCATTGAGGCACGGGTTGCCCGCCTGCAGGCCATGCGCAGCCTGCTTGCAAGCCTGCCCCTCTCCCGCCCCGTGGATACGGGCTATATTTCCAGTGCCTTCGGCAAGCGCCGCGATCCCATAACGGGCAAACGGGCCATGCACAAGGGCGTCGATATCTCCGCCCCTGCCAAAACATCCGTGTTTGCACCTGCACCGGGGCGGGTCATCTTCGCCGGGTGGAAGGGAGCTTTCGGCAAGCTGATCGAAATCGATCACGGCAATGGCATCATCACCCGTTACGCGCATCTGAGCAGGATCCTCGTCCGCAAGGGGCAGAAGGTCGCCTTCCGTCAGAAAATCGGCAAGGTCGGCTCCACCGGGCGCAGCACCGGGCCACATGTTCATTATGAAATCGAATATGAGGGTAAGGTTCGTAATCCGGTAAACTTTTTCAAGGCAGGTCGCGATGTTTTCAAAAACAGCCAAATCGTCAAAACCGCAGGCTAGCACAAGCCCCTCCGCCGCACCTTCGATCATCAGCGCCGGACTGACGGTTGCGGGAGACCTGATCAGCGACGGGGAAATTCAGGTCGATGGCCAGGTAAACGGCGATATCCGCGCCGGCAATGTCGCCATCGGCGAGGGGGCGACCGTGACCGGCAAGATCGCGGCCGATGAAGTGTTGGTCAGGGGCACGATCAATGGCGAGGTCCGGGCCGAATCCGTGCATCTGGCCGCAACGGCAAAGGTCACCGGCGATATCATCCACAAGGAACTGGCCATTGAAACCGGCGCCTTCCTCGAAGGACACTGCCGGCGGATTGACCAGCCCGCCACCGCGAAAGCCGGCAATGGCAAGGCTGAAAGCAGCAGCATCGGGAATGCACCGTCTGATGGCGGTAAAGCGGCGACAGCCAAGGCTGCCAACGGCAAGGCTGCCGGGCGCTGAGAATCACCGCTTTTCCCAAGTTCCGCTCTTTCCGGAATCCACCCTCCAAGAGGCGGCGGGTCAGGCTTGCTCCGCCGTTTCCGCCCCTTCCTCGCCGCCAACGCGCTGGGCCAGGGCGGCGGCCATGAAATCATCCAGATCACCGTCCAGCACCCGCTGGGAATCGCTGCGTTCAACGCCGGTGCGCAGATCCTTGATCATCTGATAGGGGTGAAGCACATAGGAACGGATCTGATGCCCCCAGCCGATATCCGTCTTGGAATCGTGCAGCGCCTGTTTTTCCGCCTCGCGCTTCTGCAGTTCCAGTTCGTAAAGGCGGGCGCGCAGCATGTTCATGGCGGAAGCCCGGTTCTTGTGCTGTGAACGGTCGTTCTGGCACTGAACGACAATGCCGGTCGGCTCATGGGTGATGCGCACGGCACTGTCGGTGCGGTTGACATGCTGTCCCCCCGCCCCTGAGGCGCGATAGGTATCGATGCGCAGGTCCTTTTCCTCGATCTCGATATCGATACTGTCATCGATTACAGGATAGACGCCGACAGACGCAAAACTGGTATGACGCCGGTTCTGGGAATCGAAGGGCGAGATGCGCACCAGGCGATGAACGCCGCTCTCGGTCTTCAGCCAGCCATAGGCATTGGGACCGTTGACGCGAATGGTTGCCGATTTGATGCCGGCCTCCTCGCCCGCGCTTTCCTCGATCCATTCGACCTTGTAGCCATGCGCCTCCGCCCAGCGCACATACATGCGCAGCAGCATTTCAGCCCAGTCCTGGCTTTCGGTACCGCCCGCGCCGGCATGAACCTCGACAAAGCAGTCATTGGCATCGGCCTCACCCGAAAGCATGCTCTCAAGCTTCAGCTTCCGTGCCTTCTCGGCCAGAGCTCTCAGTGCTTCCGCGGCATCATTGACGATTTCCTCGTCATTATCGGCCAGTCCCAGCTCCAGCAGCTCGATATTGTCGTCGAGCTCGCTTTCAAGCTCCTTGTAACCATCGATCGCCGTTGACAGGCGCGTACGCTCGCGCATCAGCTTCTGCGCCTGTTCCGGACGGTTCCACAGATCGGGATCTTCCGCCAGGGCGTTCAGTTCCGCCAGGCGCTCAACCGCGACATCCCAGTTAAAGATGCCTCCTCAGCAGGGCCAGAGCCTGCTTGATTTCATCGACCAACGCCTGATCTTCAGCGCGCATCGGCTATCCTTCCCTTGCACAACGAATGTTTCCGGGGCGGCAAGATAATCTTCACGGCCCCGGCAGTAAAGCGGCGATGAAAAAATTCTCATCCGTCAAGGGCGCCGGATGCTCAGTACAATCCGCCGCTGGTCTGCGCCGGCTGGACGGCGGTGGCAGCAGAGGGATACTGCGAACCATCCAGCACCGCTGAAGGCCCGCGCGGTTCGGTACCGGGACGGAAGGCTTCGAGTATCACCTGCTTGTCGCCGGGGCGCGCGGGCAGGCCGGTCTTGGCATTCACCCGTACCAGCAGCACCCCGGGGGGCACACGGAAGGGAATGGCGGGAACATCGGCCAGGGCCTCCTTCATGAAGTCGCGGAAAATCGGCACGGAGACACTCGATCCCGTTTCCCGGCGGCCGAGGGTGCGCGGGGTATCGAAACCGACGAACACCCCAACGGCCAGATCGGGTGAAAAACCGATGAACCAAGTATCGCGGCTTTTGTTCGTGGTGCCTGTCTTGCCGCCGAGCGGCTTGCCGACAGCGCGGATCCGCACCCCCGTGCCGCGGCGGACCACGCCTTCCAGCATGGAAACCACCTGATAGGCGGTGATGGCGCTGATCACCCGGGCACGTTTGTCGACGATTTCAGGTTCCTCGGCGCCATTCCATTGCGCCGCCGCGCAGCCCGGACAGGAACGCCGGGTATCGTGGCGGAAAATGGTCTTGCCGCGCCGGTCCTGAATACGGTCGATCAGGCTCGGCGTGATCCTGCGCCCGCCGTTCACCAGCATGGCATAACCCGCCGTCAGCTTCAGAAGCGTGGTTTCTCCCGCTCCCAGGGCCATGGACAATTGCAGCGGCAGATTGTCGATAACGCCGAAACGGGCGGCGTAATCGGCAATTTTCTCCATGCCGATGCTCTGCGCCAGACGCACGGTCATCAGATTACGCGATTTCTCGATACCGAGACGCAGGGTACTGGGGCCATAGAATTTCTGTGAATAATTCGCGGGCTTCCATTTCTGCTGCCCCGGCCCCTGATCGATGACGAAGGGCGCATCCAGCACCAGACTGGAAGGGGTGAAGCCGCTGTCCAGTGCCGCGGCATAGACAAAGGGCTTGAAGGCCGATCCGGGCTGACGCATCGCCTGCGTGGCGCGGTTGAACTGCGAACGGCGGAAATCCCAGCCACCGACCAGCGCCAGCACCCGCCCCGTATGCGGATCCATGGCAACGAGGCCGCCATTGACCTCAGGAATCTGGACCAGATTCCACCCATCCTTGCCGTCGGTACGGGGCGCCACCATCACCACATCGCCCGCCTTCAATACCTCGTCGACCCGGCGGACGGGCGGCCCCACCCGTGCATTCTTCAGCGGCTTGCGTGCCCAGCGCACGGCGGCAAGAGGCAACGTTCCCCTGCTGCCGTCGGCAAAGCCGAATTCCGCCTGCCGGGGATCGGCGGACAGAATCACGGCCAGACGCCAATCCTTCATCATGCCCGCCGGCGGCGTGATTGCCGCCAGCCGCCCGGCCCAGCCGTCCAGCCCGGACAGGCGTGCCACCGGCCCGCGCCAGCCATGGCGGCGGTCATAAGCCATCAGGCCGCGGCGCAGTTCCTTCTGGGCCAGATCCTGCAGGCGCGAGGACATCGAGGTGCGCACCGACAAGCCGCCCTCATAAAGTTCGCGCTCGCCGAAGCGTTCGTTCAGTTCCCGGCGCACCGCCTCCATATACCAGTCGGCCTCGACGAATTCCTCGATATCGCGCTTGCGGATGGTCAGCGGCTCCCTTTTGGCCAGAACCGCCTCGGAACGGAGAATGAATCCCTGATCGAGCATCCGGTCGATCACCCAGTTGCGCCGCGCCAGCGCCCGATCGTAGTAGCGTTTCGGGTTGTAGTTGTTCGGGGCCTTGGGCAGTGCCCCCAGAAAGGCGGCCTCCGCCACCGTCAGCTCATCGAGCGATTTGTTGAAATAGTTCAGCGCTGCCGCCGCCACCCCGTAGGAGCCGAAGCCGAGATAGATCTGATTGAGATAGAGTTCGAGAATGCGGTCCTTGCTCAGCACCCGTTCGATGCGCAGGGCCAGAATAGCTTCCTTGGCCTTGCGGGTCAGGGAAACCTCATTGGTCA
>CAYXDL010000051.1:0-9771 GCA_964463775.1 uncultured Hyphomicrobiales bacterium | reverse complement strand
CCCCGGAAATTCCTTCACTCCGTCTGTTTCTCCGGAAACATTCGCGCTTTTTTTCTTTTTTGTTCTGTTGTTTTTGTTCTTTCCTCTGCTTCCCATGCGGAAGGTCTGGATATTTATTATTTCAGTCGTCCTCCCTATCTTGTCCGCAATCCGCAGCAGCCGGATATTGGCGGTCTGGTGGGGGAGAGGATCGCCCGTGTCCTGCAACAAGCCGGACTGGATCATGTATGGAAATCGCTGCCCCCGCCCCGGCAGTTGCGGCTGATTCGCGCCAATGTCAGCCCGGTCTGCGGCGCCGGCTGGTTCAGAACGGCGGAACGGGAACGGTTCGCCCGTTTCAGCCTGCCGGTGTATCGTGACCGTCCGGCGGGATTGCTGGTGCGTAGCGCTGATGCATTCCGCTTCAGAAACAAGCATATCGCGGATGTTTTTGCCGATTCCGGCTGGCGGATGGGGGCGAAGCTGGGTTTCTCCTACGGCGGTGACGTTGACGGATTGCTTCTCCGCTACAATCCACCGCTTCTGAGGACATCGGCGGATAATACGGCCATGGCCAGAATGCTGGCGGCGGGACGGTTCGACTACATGATCGTTGCACCGGAAGAAGCGATGATACTCGTTCGCGCATTGGGAAAAGACCGGGTTGCTTTCCTTCCTGTCGCGGGAATGCCTCCCGGTAATACCCGCCATCTGATGTGCAGCAGGAAAGTGCCGGACACACTGATGAGGCGAATTGACCGTAGCATTCTTGACCTTTACGGCGATCTGAGAAGGGGCGGGAATGCCCCGGCCAGAACCACCCCCTGATTGCAGATGCGGCATGGGCCAGGGCTGTTCAGGGGGCTGGGCAGGAGGGCAGTTTACGGAGTATGCAGGATGCCGCCATGCCATTGAGTAGGGTTTCGTTCGTCTCTTTGATCTCAAGGCATTTTCCCGCCTCCGTTTCGTTGTTGATCCTGCCGACCATGCCATGGATGCGGCTGCTGGGCATTTTAGGTGCTTTGGTCGCCCATAGCTTCAGCGCGGCCTGCTCGGCGGGTGCCAGTTTGTGCTGGCGGCAATATCGCGTGGCAGCTTCCTTTGTCATAGTCGGGAGAGGGTAGAACAACGCCACAATCCCATTTTCGGTGGCGGCCTGGCACATGGCGAGCAGCAGGGATTGCGGGTTCGGTGTCGCGTTGATGACGGAAGCGGCGATCACCGCATCATACCCCCCTTCCGTTGCTGGCAGTTCACCATTGAGACAGGGGAGGAAATCAAGTCTTCCCGGCGCTGGCACAGGAACAGCATGGAGGGTTCTTGCCATGGCGATCATGGCGGGCGAAATGTCGCAGCCGGTTACCCGGAAGCCGCGTTCGGCCAGATGGCGGGAAAGGCCGCCGGGTCCGCAACCAACCTCCAGAAGCCTCGCGGGCGACTGCACGGGCAGGCCATCGCTCCAGGAGCGCAACAGGCCACCATAGAAGGGCAGCCCGTACAGATGGGCGAACACTCTGGCCGGAGCCGTGAGCAGCCGCAGCCGCAGCAGCACATTGTGGCAGAGCTCAAGCATTGACGGGACCTGCCTGGCCGGATCGCGGCCGCCAGAGCAACAGCAGGATGATGAAAAGAGTGGCATTGAACATGGCCAGTCCCGAAGTACTGATGCCGATCACGCCGCTGGCTGTGTAATAGATGCCGGCGGCTAGGTCGATTGCCTGAACAGCGATCATGCCATCGATCCAGAAACGATGCCTGAGCGGATCGCGCAGGATGATGAACATGCCGGCACCATAAACGAGGAATCGTGCTGCCAGCATGGCCAGTATGTAGTTGATGTCAGCCACGGGAGCGCCGATGTTCATGCTTTTCAGCATTAGGGCGGGGGCGAAAAGAAACCCCAGGCCAAGAATGATCTGCACGATGCCGATCATGGCTGATAGGATCTTCAGATTGCGCATGTTTCCTCTCCGTCGTCTCGGTCTGGTGTAAGGGGCTCATTGACGGAAGGGTAGAAACAGAAATATAAAAAATAAAGTAGGTACTTAATAGTAACTATAAGGTTTTTTGGTAACCGCCCGCAGCATGCGCCGAAGGGAAACCAGAGGGAAACCATGGAGAGGAGGGAAGGGGTATGGTAAGCATGACGGATAGCGACGTCATGGCGCATGTCGATGTGGTTTGCGACGCCGGCTGTCCGGTACGTCGCTGCGCCGAAATCATTGATGGTAAATGGACGACGCGCATTATCCGGGATCTGCTGTCCGGACCGCGGCGTTTCAGTGAATTGCGCCGTTCCCTTGATGGCATCAGCCCGAAAATGCTGGCGCAGCGGCTGCGTTTTCTCGAAAAAAAGGGATTGGTGGTCAGGAAGGTTTATCCCTCGGTCCCACCAAAGACCGAATACAGCCTCACCCCGCTGGGGGCGGAACTGGAGGCGGTGATCCTGGCCATGGCCCGATTTGGCGCCCGACTGGAGGCGGAGGAGGGGGCTCATGCGTGAACATTGGGAGCATGCTTACCGGCAGGCGGAACCGGATCGTGTGGGGTGGTATCAGTCTCATCCTTCCGTTTCGCTGAAATGGATCGACGCCGCTTGTGCCGGAGACCAGGATGCCGCTATCCTCGATGCCGGTGGCGGGGCGTCCCTGTTGGTCGACCATCTGCTGGAGGCCGGCTATCGCAATATTACCGTTGCCGATGTGGCGCAAGCGGCGCTGGACCAGACAGAGGCACGCTTGCACAAGCGCTTTACACCCGCTCAGTGGTGTGGGGTTTCCCTTGTGCGGGCCGATCTGCGCCATTGGCGGCCCGAACGGAAATTCGCCCTGTGGCATGATCGTGCTGTCTTTCATTTCCTGATGACGGTCGATGACCGTCATGCCTATCTCGAAACACTCAGGCACAGCCTTGACATTGGCGGTACGCTGATCATTGCCACTTTTGCCTCCGATGGGCCGGAAAGATGTTCCGGCCTGCCGGTCCGGCGATATGACGAGGATGGCCTGTCCGCGGTGCTGGGGCGTGATTTCCACCTACAGGAGCATCGGCGCAGCCGGCACGTTACCCCCTCGGGGCGGGAGCAGCGCTATCTGTTCTGCCGCTTCACCCGCAAGGCCCCCGGCCGGGAATAGCCCGGCCGGGGGAATGGGCGGCTCAGTCCTCTTCGCGCAGGATCAGGTTCAGGATGATCGCGGTGAAGGCAGCGGGCAGCAGTCCCGATGTCATGATCATTTTTGCCCAGCCCGGCAGGTGTTGGACGGCATCGGGCACCGCCTTCAGCCCCAGCCCGATGCCGAGTGAGAGAGCGATGATCACCATGTTGCGCCGGTTCATGTTGACATCGCCCAGCAGTTTGAGACCGGCCCCGGCGATCATGCCGAACATGACGATCGAGGCCCCGCCCAGCACGGCCGGCGGCATCACGGCGATGACGGCGCCGAATTTCGGTATCAGCCCGGCCAGTATCAGGAACAGCGCGCCAATGGAGACCACATGACGGCTCATCATGCCGGTAAGGGCCACGAGGCCGACATTCTGGCTGTAGGAAGTGTTCGGCATCGCCCCGAACAACCCCGCCAGCGCCGTGCCCAGCCCGTCGGCCATGGTGCCGCCTGAAATTTCCCGATCTGTCGGTTCGCGGTCGGCACCGCCCTTGGTGATACCGGAAATGTCACCGACGGTTTCAATGGCGCTGACGATGGCCATCAGGCACATGCCGACAATGGCGGTGAGGCTGAATTCAAGGCCGTATTTCATTGGCTCGGGCATGGCGAACCAGGCCGATTTCCCCACCCGGCTGAAATCAACCATGTCCATCGGTATGGCGATCAGATAACCGGCCACCAGCCCGATCAGCACTGCCGAGGCGGACAGGAAGCCGCGGGAAGTGAACTTCACCACCAGGGTGACGGCAATAACGGCGATGGCCAGGAACCAGTGCTTGCCGGCACCGAAATCGGGCGGAATATGGGCGCCGCCTGCGGCGTATTTCACACCGACGGGGATAAGCGACAACCCGATGGAGAGGACAACGATACCTGTGACCAACGGTGGCAGCAGATTACGCAGGCGGCCGATCACCGTGCCCAGCAGGAAGTGAAAAATGCCGCCCGCCAATGTGGCGCCGAACAGCAATGCCAGCCCGCCGGCCTTCACTACCGGAATCATGACGGGAATGAAGGCGAAGCTGGTTCCCTGCACGACCGGCAGGCGGGCACCGACCGGGCCGAAGCCCACCGTCTGTATCAGCGTGGCAATGCCCGCCATGATAAGGGCGGCCTGAATCAGAAAGACCTTGTCGGCGCCGCCCAGCCCGGCGATGCCGGCAATGATGATTGGCACCGTGATGTTGCCGGCGAACATGGCCAGCACGTGCTGAATGCCCAACGGTACCGCCTGATGCAGCGGCGGCATGTAATCGGGATCGCGCAGTTTCGTGCGCAGGTCATTTTCCGACCCTGATGCATTGTCCATGAATTTCCTCCCCCCAGACAATTCATAAAATTATAGTTTTTATTGACGTGATTAGTTCATGGAAAATTCTTTTTTTCAATGAAAAAAAAAGATGTTTTTCCTGTCGTATCATTGGATCCGGCGCGCGTTCTACGGGGAGGAGGCAGTCAGGCTGAGCGGTTGCATTCGCTTCTGTTTCATGGCGATATGTCCGGGTAAGAATGAACGGGAGAGTGATGTGAGCGACAAGACACCGCTTGATTTCTGGAATGAGCGTTTTGAGAAGGAGGGCTATGTCTTCGGTACCAGCCCCAATGCCTTTCTCGTTTCCCAGGCCCATCGTTTCGCCCCCGGGCAGAAGGTGCTGTGCGTGGCCGATGGTGAGGGGCGCAATGGTGTTTATCTGGCAGGGCTTGGGGCGGATGTGCTTTCCATCGACTTCTCACCTGTCGCGCTGGAGAAGGCGCGTCGTCTGGCCGATGAGCGGGGGGTGAGGATCGAAACCCGTGAAGTCGATCTTTACACGTATGACTGGCCCGAAAATGCTTTCGATATGGTGGCGGCCATATTCATTCAGTTTGCGCCGCCTGAACAACGCAGCCGTATATTCGAGGGGATGAAGAAATGCCTCAGGCCGGGCGGGCAGCTTGTGCTGCAGGGATACCGGCCCGAGCAACTCGAATACAAGACCGGCGGTCCGCCTGTGGCGGAAAACATGTATACGGCAGCAATGCTGCGTGAGGCTTTCGCCGATATGGAGATCCTGCATCTGCGCGAACATGACAGTGTGATCGAGGAAGGTCCCGGCCATGCCGGCATGTCCGCGCTGGTGGACATGGTTGCCCGCAAGCGCTGAGAAGATCTCTCCGAAGACGGGGATGCCCGTCTCCCTGGTTGTTTCCGAAGCCCCCCTTTGTCCGCAACGGCGGTGCTGCTGGTTTTTTGTGCCCTTAATGTTTGACAGGCAAACATATTTGCGTCACAGTTTTGTCAATCAATAAAACGAGTGCGAGAGTATGGGCCCCGCCCCATGAAATATTCTGTAAAGATACATCCCCCGGGGCAGGTTGTGGATGTGCCCATGGGGCGGACGGTGCTGTCGGCGGCGCTGGACGCCGGGATGGACGTGCCCCATAGCTGCCAGTCGGGCAATTGCGGTGCCTGCAAGGCGCGCCTTGTCGCGGGCGATTTCGAGATGATGCCCTATTCCGAATATGCCCTGACGGAGGAGGAGCGCCAGGCCGGGCTGATTCTCACCTGCCGGGCCATGGTCTGGGGTGACGGGGAGGTGGCGTTCGAGGTGCAGGCACAGGCGGCACCGCCGCCGCGGGAAATGACCGCACGGATTCAGGCAATCAGGGAACTGACCCACGATATTCGTGAAGTCGTTCTGGATTGCGGCGAGGGCGGTGGCGCCGATTTTCTGCCCGGGCAATATGCCCGCCTTACTTTCGCTGATCTGCCCGCGCGCGATTTTTCCATGGCCAGCCAGCCGGGGGAAAGGCTGCTGCGTTTCTTCATCCGTCGGGTGCCGGGCGGACGGCTGAGCAATCATCTGTTTGATGGCGGGGCATCGCCGGGGCAGGTTGTGCATATTGCCGGCCCTTATGGTTCGGCCTGCCTGCGCCCTGGCTCGGCAATGCCCCTGCTGCTGGCGGCGGGCGGATCGGGGCTGGCGCCGGTATGGTCGATCCTGCATGCGGCCCTGGCGGAAAATCCGGACCGGCGCATCGCGCTGTATTTCGGTGTGCGCGGCGAACGGGATCTGTTCATGGCCGGGGAATTGCGCGAACTGGCCGCGCGTTATGCCAATCTGTCCTGTGTCATTGCGTTTTCTGACGAACGAGGAAAGGCGGGGCAGGGCGATATCCGCCATGGTATGCTGCATGAGGTCATCGGCAGAGATCACGACGATCTGCGCGGTTGGAAGGCCTTTCTCTGCGGGCCACCGGTCATGGTTGATGCCTGCCGTGCGGTGGTCCGCGCCAAGGGTGTGGCGGCTGAGGAATGCCACGCGGATGCCTTTTACACCGATGCGGAAAAACAACAGCGACAGGGGGCGGAGGCATGAGCGCTACGGATGAGAAAGCCGGGAACGGGGAAAAGGGCCTGCTTGCAGGCCGCCGCGCCCTGGTGACCGGAGGGGCGCAGGGCATTGGCCTGGCCATCGCCCGGGCCCTGCAGGAAGCGGGGGCCCGGCTGACGGTGCTCGATAACGGCGCCTCCATTGACGGGCGCGAGCAAGATGACGCACCACTGCGGGCGGCAACGGCAACGCTGGGCGCCGGGGCGCGGGTACTGGATGTCGATGTGTCCGACCGGGATGCGGTGCGTGCGGCGGTCGATATGGCCGCCGGGGAAATGGGCGGGCTGGATATCGTCATCAATAACGCGGCGATCCTGCGTGACGGTTTTCTGTTCAAGCTGGATCCGGCCGATTGGGATGCGGTGATCGCCACCAATCTGTCGGCCGCCTTTTATGTGCTCAGCGCCGCAAGTCCGCATCTGCGGGCGGCGGCGAAGGCCGATCCCCGTTACGATGCCGGGCGGATCGTTAATATCGTTTCCAGTGCCGGATTCTTTGGCAATTTCGGCCAGGCGGCCTATGCCAGCGCCAAGGCCGGGCTGATGGGGCTGACGCGGGTTGCGGCGCTGGATATGGCCCGCTCGGGAACCACGGCCAATGCGATTGCCCCCTTCGGGGCGACGCGGGTCACGGAATCGATCCGTCCTGCCAATGAGGCCCAGGCGGCATATAAGGAACAGGCCCTCGGCATCGATGCCGCCCATGTCGGCCGTTTTGCCGCCTGGCTGTGTTCTCCCGCCGCCCGTGATGTCAGCGGGCAGCTTTTCGGTGTGCGCGGGCGCGAGTTGTTTCTGTTTTCCCAGCCGCGCCCGGCGGCCCGCGCCGTGGCGCCGGAAGGGGGGTGGACGCCCGCGGCGCTGAACGATCTGTTCGCCGGGGAATTCAGAAAAGGCTTTACCGACAACCGGACGGATCTGGAATATTTCAATACACCGCCGGTGATCTGATCGCGGCGGCCTGACAGGAGGAAGAGCAATGAGCACGGTGGATGCCGGTTTTGAAGTGAGGACCTGTGCCGAACTGGCTGATCAGCCGGAGGAGTACAGGGAGGCGGTGCGCAAGATCGTCGTCAGCCATGCAATCAACGAATTGTATGGCGCCCAGGTATTCGATGAACCGGCGATTGCCCTGGCGCCGACGCCTTATGCCAAATGGCTGACATGCCGCGTGGCGATGGAGGAATACGGCCATCACGTGCGTTTTCGCGATCTCGGGCTGGAAATGGGCATTCCGGAGGAAGAAATGACACCCGAGCGCAAGCGCCCCTTGTCCATTTTCGATTATCCGATGAAAAGCTGGGCGGATTTCTGTGTGATCAAGCTGCTGGCCGACCTTGCGGAAATCATCCAGGTGGAGGATCTGTCCCGCTGCACCTTCCTGCCGTTGCGCAATCTGGCACGCATGACCATGCCGGAGGAAATGTTCCATGCCGAATTCGGCGAGAAATTCACCGCCGAAATGTGCCGGAGCGATGAAGGCAAGGCCGAGATTCAGAAATCCATCAACCATTATTTTCCCTATTTGCCGGCCTTTTTTGGCCGCAGCGGTTCGAAGAACAACGAGATTTTCCGCAAGTGGGGGATCAAGATGCGCAGGAACGAGGAGATGCGCGCCGATTACCTGGAGCGGGCAAAGGCGATAACGGCCAAATTCGGCCTGACCCTGCCTGAACTGGCGGAGGGGGCGTGATGTCCTCCCCGCCAATGGAGGAAGGGGCAGATCCCCGCCAGGCATTCTACGATCGCCTGCAGGAGGAGAACCTCTCCCCCCTGTGGGAGGTGCTGCACGCCCTGGTGCCGGAACGGCCCGACACCCGGTGCCGGCCGGCCTTGTGGTCCTATGAGCGCGCCCGCCCGTTCATCGGGGAATCGGGCCGTCTGATCACGGCTGAGGAAGCCGTACGCCGGGTGCTGATACTGGAAAATCCGGGCATGAAGGGCGAGCACCGCATCACCACCACCCTGTATGCGGGCTGGCAACTGATTCTGCCGGGGGAAGTCGCTCCCGCCCATCGCCATACACAATCGGCCCTGCGTTTCATTGTCGAGGGGGAGGGCGCCTATACGGCGGTCGATGGCGAGCGCACCATCATGCATGAAGGCGATTTCGTCATCACGCCAAGCTGGACATGGCATGATCACGGTAATGAATCCGACCGGCCGGTGGTCTGGCTCGACGGGCTGGATATTCCGATCGTCAAGGCCTTCGAGGCGACATTCGCTGAAAACTATCCCGACAGCACCCATCCGCTGACCCGCCCCGAAGGCGATGCGCTGGCCCGTTACGGCAGCGGTCTTCTGCCGGTGGATTACGAAAGCAACAGCCCCGTTTCCCCGGTTTTCAATTATCCCTATGCCCGTACGCGCGAGGCGCTGGAAACCATGCGCCGGCAGGAGGAATGGGACCCGTGCCACGGGCTGAAGCTGCGCTATGTCAATCCGGTCAACGGCGCCTCCGCTATGCCCACGATTGGCACCTTCATGCAACTGCTGCCGAAGGGTTTTCACGGCCTGCCCTACCGCAGCACCGATGCCACGGTGTTTTCCGTGGTCGAGGGGCGCGGAAAGGCTGACATCGGCGGAACGGTTTTCCGTTATAACCCGCGCGATGTGTTTGTCGTGCCCTCCTGGATGCCGTACCGGCTGCTGGCTGATGAGGAAAGCGTGCTGTTTTCCTTCTCCGACCGGCCGATCCAGCAGATGCTGGGCCTGTGGCGCGAAGAGCGGGGGAACACATGACGGGGGCGGAACGGCGTGGCGATGCGGCGCTGGTACTGCGCGAACACGGCCTGCTGTTTGGTCAGGGGCTGGCCGGGGATACCATGTTTTCTTCCCTTGGCCTGCCGCTGAGCGGGCAGGAGAAGCGGGAAATTACTCTGTACCGCCGCGCTTTCATGGATGAGGGGGAGGAGGTGACATCCCTGCATTCATGGTCGGCGGTAAGCGATCTTCTTTCCGCCGGTACAGAGGATGCTGCTCAGGCGGATTTCGAGACGGCGGAACGGGCCCGTCTGCGCCCTCTGGCCGATGCGGCCTACGGGACATCGACGGTGCTTGAATCCCTTTCCGATCTGGTGATGCGGGTATCAGAACAATCGATGGCGGCGGCGGCGCAGGCGGCGGCGCGTTCCGGTTTTGCCGATGCGGCAATGATCCGCGTGGCATCGGGCGCGGCGACGGAAGCGGCCTATATGGCGGCGCTGGAGGCGCTGGGCAGCGGCGGTGACGGCCCGTTTCAGGCCCGTTTCCGCC
>CAYXDL010000050.1:0-10055 GCA_964463775.1 uncultured Hyphomicrobiales bacterium | reverse complement strand
TGTCACTGCCCCCCGAGGTGAAATGGCCATAATACCGGAAAGGGACGGCATCGCCTGGACCAAACCGGCCCGGGATGCCTGGGCAAAAAAGCTTCAGCAGGCGATTGTACAATAAATGGCTGAGCAAAACCCTGCTTATCCGATGGCATTGAATTAACGCCCATTATCGCTTACATTAACAATGATATTGTAAGTTATAGAAGACGTTATGGCCGGAAAACCCGAATCTGCATTCCCGATCCCCGTCCGCCGCGCCTTACGCAAGCTCGGCGGGGACATTCGGGATGCGCGCAGGCGCAGGCGTATCCCGACGGCAGTCATGGCCGAACGCGCCTCGATCAGCCGCATGACACTCAACAAGGTCGAAAAAGGCGACCCGAAGGTAGGCGTCGGCATCTATGCCACCGTTCTGTTCATTCTAGGGATGGCAGACCGCCTTGCGGAACTGGCTGACCCCAAGCACGACAACATCGGTCTCAGCCTGACAGACGAGCTTCTGCCCAAGCGCATTCGCACGCCCCGCACCCAAAAGCGCCGAAAGAGTGATGAGGGCAAGACATGATGGACAGGGAGATTTTTGTTTACATCGACCTGAACGGGGAAGCCATGCCGGTCGGGCGGTTGTGGTCGCGTATCCGTAAGGGGCGCGAGAGCGCATCTTTCGAATACGATCAAGCCTGGCTGGAAAACCCGCAGCGTTTTGCCCTGGAGCCTGCGCTGACACTTGCACCGGGTCCGTTTCATACATTGCCGGGAAAAGCGCTGTTCGGGGCAATCGGCGATTCCGCGCCTGACCGTTGGGGCCGTGTACTCATGCGCCGCGCCGAGCACCGCCGAGCCAGGCAGAAAGGCGAGACCCCCCGCACGCTTTTTGAGGCGGACTTCCTGCTTCTGGTAGACGATGAGGCCCGACAAGGCGCATTACGCTTCAGGACCGACCCGACAGGCCCGTTTCTGGCGCCTGAGAATGGATTTCGCATTCCGCCACTGGTCGAACTGCCGCGCTTACTCTCGGCGGCTGAACGGGTCGTGGCAGAGAGAGAAGACGATGAAGACCTGCGCCTTCTGATGGCACCTGGTTCATCCCTCGGCGGCGCCCGCCCCAAAGCCTCTGTCCGGGATAATGATGGCCATCTGGCTTTGGCCAAATTCCCGCACTGCCAAGACGATATCAATGCCGTACTGTGGGAAGCCGTTGCCCTGTCCCTGGCCTCCAGGGCTGGCATCAATGTACCCGATTGGCGTGTCGAGCAGATCGACGGCAGGGCTGTCATCCTCGTTCGCCGTTTTGATCGTGTTGATGGCATACGCATCCCGTTCCTGTCCGCCATGAGCATGCTGGGCGCGGCCGATAATGAATCCCACTCCTATCTGGAAATTGCCGACGCCCTCAGACAGTACGGTGCCGCAACCAAGGTGGACCTGATCCAACTCTGGCGGCGCATCGTGTTCAGCATCCTCATCTCCAATACGGACGACCATTTGCGCAATCACGGTTTCCTTTATGACAGTCATGAGGGATGGCGCCTGTCGCCGGCTTACGACATCAACCCGGTTCCCGTGGATATCCGCCCGCGTGTTCTTTCCACGTCGATTGACCTGAACGATCCCACGGCATCCATCGACCTGGCCATGGAAACGGCGGAATATTATGGCTTGAAACCAGCTGACGCAGCCCGTACCGCTCATGAGGTCGCCAAGGCCGTTGCCGGCTGGCGTGCGGAAGCCGCCCGGCTGGGAATCTCCGCACGGGAAATCAGGCGCATGGCATCGGCGTTTGAGCATGAGGATCTGAACAAGGCCCTGCATCTGATGCAGACAGGATGAATACAGGCTAAGGTACCAAAATGATCTGCCCGCCATGTGCAAGGCAGCCTCTTTTAAAGGCCCCTCAGCCCTGCCCGTTGATTTCAGCGGCAAGTCTGCCAAGGCAGGCATCACGCCCGGGCGCGAAATCATTTGCTACCCACCACGCCTCGACCCGGGCGAGCGCCGCGCCAAGTGCCGGCCCGGGCACGGCACCGGCATCAAGGGCATCGCGCCCCGTCAGCGGAAAAGCCGGGGGCGTGAACCCTGCGATGGTGCGGCGCAGTTCCAGCAGGCGGTGCCTCTGTTCATCGCCCCCCCTCCCGGCCGCGCAGAAGGCCAGGGCATCGGTTACCGCCCGGGTGCCGTGATGATAGACCAGCCGCTTCAGCCCCGCCTCATCGCCAAGTGCCGTGCAACCGGCATCAATCACCGGCAGGGAGGCCAGCAGGCGCCTGCGATCGCGCTTCGACAGGCGCAGATGGCATGCCGCCTCCCGGCGGCATTCTTCCCCGGCGGGCAGCAGGGCACCGAGGCGGGCCAGCGCATCGATGTCATCGGCATGATCGAGTGCGCCAATATCCCGTACCGCCACAGCAGGCAGCACGAATGCGAGGATACCGGCCGTCTCCATCAAAGACACGGCGCGTGAGGGAGCCGGCGCAGCCAGCAGCTTCAGCCATTCCCTGCCGATGCGCTCACGGCTGAGCCGCTCCATCCCCGCCGCGTTCCGGGCACAGGCCTTGAGTGCCGCCTTGTCGGCTTCGCCCTCCCCATACCAGGCATGAAACCGGAAAAAGCGTAAGATCCTTAGATAATCCTCGCGGATGCGGGCATCCGCATCGCCGATGAAACGCACCCGGCGCGCGCAAAGATCCGCCAGACCGCCGACATAATCGTAAACAAGCCCCTCCCGGTCCAGATACAGGGCGTTCATGGTGAAATCGCGCCGGGCGGCATCCTCTTCCCAACTGCCGGAAAACCGCACCCGGGCATGACGGCCATCGGTGCGGATATCCGCACGCAGGGTCGTGATTTCATAAGCTCTTTTGCCGTATACCGCCGTGACCGTGCCATGGTCGACACCGGTCGGGATGACCCGAAACCCTGCGGCTGCAAGCCGCGCCGTCACCTCTTCGGGCAAAAAGGGGGTGGCGATATCGATTTCACCCACATCGCGCCCCAGCAGCGTGTCACGGACACAGCCGCCGACAAAACGCACCTGCCCCTCCAGCGCCTCCCACAGGCGCAGGGCCGCCGCTTCATTCATCCATGGGCGGGGGTCGATGCACAGAACGCTGCCCGTACTCACGGCCTGCTTTCGGCAGGGACGATCCTGCCGTTTTCGATATGAGGGGGTATGTAGGTATTGGCGATACTGTCGCCCTCGCTGAAACGCAGCGCCAGCAGCGAACCGACCGAGAGCAGGGCACCAATCGTCGCCAGAACCAGAATATGCACACGCCTTTCCGGCATCCGGCTCATCATCCGGGCGATCAGCAGAAACAGCCCGTAGGCAATGAAGGGCAGCAGAAAGGGCAGCGCCGTCAGCAGAAAGGTTCTGAGCATAGATCTCCGATCCTGTGGCTGAGACTGACGAGCATGCCCGCCGTCGCGCCCCAGATATAATATTCACCATAAGGCATGGCATACCATTGACGCCGCCGGCCATGCTTCCAGCCGCTGTGATGGACATGATTGGCAGGATTCATCACGAAGGAAAGCGGCACCTCGAACACCTCCGACACTTCGCCGGGATCGGGGCTGAGCGGAAAACCCGGTTCGATGAAACCAAGAACCGGCGTCACCGCAAAGCCTGTGGAGGTCTCGTAAATGTCGAGCACGGCGGCAGGTTCGATCCATTCCCGGGTGATGCCGGTCTCCTCCTCCGTCTCGCGCAGGGCGGTGGCAATGGCATCTTCGTCATGCTCTTCCACCCGCCCGCCGGGAAAGGCGATCTGTCCGGCATGGGCCTTCAGATGCGCCGTACGCCGGGTCAGCAGTACCGCCGGTTCCTCCGGGTAGTCGATGATCGGCACCAGCACCGCCGCCGGCTTCAGAATCCGCTCCCCGCCCGGATGGAGATCGGGATTGAGATGAAAATCGCTTCGCGGTGCCGACGGGGGCGGGGCGGATGTCAGACGCTCGCACACCCTGCGGCGGAATTCCCCCTGCCGCATGGCCTGCCCGTACCGGTCCGGATCACTCATGCCGGCTCTGCCCCGCATCCTTCGGAAATCATTATCACCGCTCCGTCACGCATCCGTATCCTCAAGGCTGCCCAATGAATAAAACCCGCCACAGCTCATCACCCCCAGAACGGGCCTGCCATCGATATGGCGTTCCTCTGCCATTTCCACAAGATCGTAAAAGACGGGGCGGGTGATCAGCGCATCCAGATGGTCGCGAACCCGGATCAGGGGTACCGGATCGCCACGCGTCCCGTCCTGTTCGACGCGCAACGGATGCTCCGGGCCCATGACGATCACATCATCGACATTGGTACGGAACAGAATCTGCCTGTCCTCACCCTGGCCACGGGTGAACATCTCGACAGCGAAGAAAGGGGCGACATCGACCTGGATGCCGACCTTCTCGACCGGCGTTACCAGAAAATAATCGTCGCCCTCACGCTTCAGGACGTTTGAGAACAGCCTGACCATCGCCTGGCGCCCGATCGGCGAGCCCATATAGTACCATTGCCCGTCACGGCCAATGCGCATGTCGATATCACCGCAGAAGGGCGGATTCCACTTTTCCACCGGCGGCAGGGATTTGCCCTCCTGATCCGCCAGCAGCGCCGCCAGGCGGTTGGGATCGAAAGCGGGTTGCTTGTTCATCTTCTCCGATCCTTTTCACTGGCCGGTTTTTTCACTGGCCGTTTTTTTCACTGGCCGGTTGGCGAACGACCACCACAGAATCGCCATGATCCTGCGCAGGCTTGAAGCGCAGGGACGCCTTTGGCGACTTTTCCGTCAAACACTTATATACTGATTCTCATGCGAACGGTAACCGATACAGCTCCGCCCCTGCCCCAACGCATCGAGGTGCTGGGCGAACGCCTCGGCGCCCTGCGCGGCGCACTGGGAGGGGTCGTCTTCGGCCAGGAACAGGCCATCGACCTGGCGCTGACGGCCATTCTCGCCGGCGGACATGCCCTGCTGATCGGCGTGCCGGGCCTGGCCAAGACCCTGCTGGTTGAAAGCCTGGCCCGCGCCCTGTCACTCAGTCACAAACGGATCCAGTTCACCCCCGATCTGATGCCCTCTGACATCATCGGCGCCGAGGTGCTTGAGGAAGACGAGGACGGCCGCCGCCGCTTCCGCTTCATCAGGGGGCCGGTCTTCTGCCAGCTTCTGATGGCGGATGAAATCAACCGTGCCAGCCCGCGCACCCAGTCGGCGCTGCTGCAGGCGATGCAGGAACACGAGATCACCGTCGCCGGGCAGCCCCATCCCCTGCCGCACCCCTTTCATGTACTGGCGACGCAAAACCCGCTGGAGCAGGAAGGCACCTACCCCTTGCCGGAAGCCCAGCTCGACCGCTTTCTGCTGCAGATCGATGTCGATTACCCCGGACGGGAGGCCGAGCGGCGCATGCTGCTGGCCACCACCGGTACCGAAGAAACCACGATCGGGCCGATGATGAACGCCGCCGAACTGGCAGAAGCGCAGCAGATCATCCGCCGCATGCCGGTCGGCAACGCCCTGCTCGATGCCATTCTCGATCTGGTGCGCCGCGCCCGCCCCGGCGGTGAGGAAGCCGCGTCCCTGACCTGCCATATCGAATGGGGGCCGGGACCGCGCGCCAGTCAGGCCCTGGCGCTGGCCGTGCGCTGCCGCGCCCTGATACAAGGGCGCCCGGCACCGGATATGAGCGACCTTGCCGCCCTGGCCGCGCCGGTTCTGCGCCACCGCATGGCACTGACCTATGCGGCCCGCGCCGAAGGCATCACCATCGATGACATCATCGCCCGGTTGCTGGAACCCGCGGGCGGGGACGTGCGGGAAACCGGCTGATCCGCCATGCCCCGCCCCTCAGCCACGTCCGGCCCCCAGACTGCCGCCAGCCTTGCCGCGCGCATGCCCCCCCTTGTCCTTGCCGCCCGGCGCCTGGCGGCGACCCTGGCTCAGGGCCGCCATAACCGCCGCCGCCCCGGACCCGGTGAGGGCTTCCTGCAGCACCGCCCCTACCGGACGGGCGATTCACCACGGCAGATCGACTGGCGCGCCAGCGCCCGCCATGACCATCCCCTTATCCGCGAATATGAACGGGATACCGCCCGGACATTGCTGTTATGGCGGGATGGCAGCGCCTCGATGGATTTTCGTTCCGCCGCAAATCTGCACAGCAAGAAGGAGCAGGCGGATATTCTGCTTCTGGCCCTGACGATGCTCGCCCTCAGCGCCGATGAACGGGTCTTGTGGCTTGAAGGGTCGGATCAGCACCCGGTGCGGCATTTCCACGACCTCGCCGCCATCATCGCCGCCAGCGATCACAAGGCACCGCTGCCTGCCCCGCCCCCGCCCCGTCCCGGTACGGTGATGCTGCTGGCCGGGGATTTCCTCGACCCGCTGGAGCAGACGGAACATCTTCTGAGCAGGATGCATGCGCAGGGGCTGGGCGGTGTTTTGCTGCAGATACTCGATCCGGCCGAATATGCCCTGCCCTATCGCGGCGCGGCCCTGTTCGAGGATCCGGAAGGCCCTGACCGCCTGAACATTGACCGGGTGCAGGACATGACCGGAACCTACAGGGCACATATGCGGGCGCGTTGCCATGCCCTGCGCGATCTTTGTCTGAAACGGGGCTGGACCGCCCTGCTGCACAGGACCGATCATGCCCTGCCCCCCGTCCTGCTGGCCCTGCACAGGGCCCTTTCCCATGACCGCCTGAACGGGCGGCGGCAGCCATGAGCCCGCTTCCCCTTGCCTTCCTCTTCCCCATGGCCCTGGCGGCATTGCCGCTGCTGGCGGTTTTGTGGTGGATCATTCGCCGCAACCCGCCCCGCCCCGCCCGCCACGTGTTTCCCGCCCTGCGCATCCTGCGCGACCTGCTGCCCCGCCAGCGCCGCCGTGAAGCCACACCACCCTGGCTGCTGGCGCTGCGTCTGCTGATCGCGCTTCTGGCCATACTGAGCGCTGCCAGGCCGATCTGGCGGCCACAGACAGCCGAGAGTGCCGCGCCGGCACTGATCGTCATCGCCAATGACTGGAGCAGCGCGGCCAACTGGTCACAATGGATGCAGGATCTCAATACCCTTTCGGCCCGAATCCTGCGCCGCGGTCAGGCATTGAGCATACTCAGCCTCGATGACAAACCTCCCTATGCCCGTCTTGTTCCCATCGCCGATATGAGCGCCATGAAGGAACTGGTCCGCAACCTGCGCCCCCACCCCTGGTCCGCGGATTACCGCGCTCTGGCAAACGCGGTCACCAACTGGCAAAATGTCACGGAAGAAGCCGGGCGCATCCTGTGGTTCAGCAGCGGCATCGGCGGTGAGCCCGCCGCCATGAACGGCTTTTACAGCCGTCTTGCCAGGGCGGACAATGCCCGGATGATCATTCCTGCCGGCAGTCGCCCTCTTCTTCTTACCGCCTCCATTAAGGGCGGGCGCCCGCTCGCCCGCCTGCAAAGCCCTGTTCCGGCACCGCTGACAGAGAACCATACCATTATTGCCAGCAGCGATGACGGCATCACACTGGCCACGGCAGAGCTGCGCATTGAGGCCGGAGAGACGGAAGGCAGGGTAATGATCGATCTGCCGCGGCCACTGGCCGCGCGCATCGCGCGCCTGTCCGTTGCCGGACGGGAGGAGGCGGCCACCACGGTGCTGACCGGCAATGACTGGCGCTACCCCGTCATCGGCCTGGCGGGGGAAAGCGGCGGTCAGACGGCCCCGCTTCTCGACCCCCGCTATTATCTGAAGCGTGCCCTTGCCGGTCTTGGTGTCCTGAGTGAGGGCGACCCCGTCGCCCTTGCCGCGCAAGGAGCTTCGGTGATCATTCTGCCCGATGCCACGCCCCTGAGCGCGACACAGCAGAAAAAACTGCGAAAATGGACCGAAAGCGGCGGGACCCTGATCCGCTTTCCCGGCAAACGCCCCTTTGCAGATGACGACCCGCTGCTTCCCGTGCCTCTGCGCAAGGGCGAACGCCGCCTTGATGGTGCGCTGAACTGGGCACGACCGCAGAGCCTGTCCCCGTTCCCGCCCCGATCGCCCTTTTTCGGACTGGCAGCGGAAAAGGATGTGCGCATCCTCCGCCAGGTGCTCGCCCAGCCCTCCCCGGATCTGGAAGATGCCACCTGGGCGGCATTGGCCGACGGTACCCCGCTGGTCACCGCCCGGCAGACCGGAGAGGGAACCATTATCCTGTTCCATGTCACCGCCAACAGCGACTGGTCAAACCTGCCGCAATCGGGATTGTTCATCGACATGCTGGAAAGTCTGACCGGTCTCGGCGGAGCAATGACGGAACGGCGCACCGGCAACGCCCCTCCATTGCCCGCCCGGCGCCTGCTCGACGGATTCGGACGCCTCGTTCCCGCCCCCGTTCCGCCGCCCCTGCTGCCTGCCGTGGCGGAGCAACGCCATATCGGCCCCGCCATCCCGCCCGGCCTGTATGGTACAAAGAAACAGTACACAGCCTTCAACCTCGCCGGCAATCTGCCCCGGCAATACCGTCTCATCCCGCCCTCGGGCATCGCTGCAGGCCCGCTCGATGACGCCGCGGAAGTCGATCTGACCCCCTGGCTGGCAGCCCTGGCCCTTTTACTTGCCGCCATCGATACCCTGCTGCTGGCCATGTTCTTTCCCCGACGCGGTCCGGCTGTGGTCATGTTGCTGGCGCTTCTGCTTGCGGCCGGCATCCCGCCGGCACACGCCCAGGAAGGAACAGCCGTTCCTCCGGCGGCGCTGGAAACCCGATTTGCCTATATCGTCACCGGGGATGCGGAACGTGATGGGCTGAGCAGGGCGGGGCTGCAGGGCCTGTCGCGGGTGATTGCCCAACGCAGCTCCATCGAACCGGGAGCACCCGAGGGGGTCGATCCCGCGCGCGACGAGCTGATCTTCTATCCCTTCATCTACTGGCCTTTCGGGGCCGGTCAGGCGGAAATCGGCCAGAAGGCGGCGGATAATCTGCGCGCCTATATGCGTCTCGGTGGCACCATCCTGATCGATACCGCCGATGCCGCCGGCCCCCTGTCAATCCGGCGCCGGGAAACGGACCGGGCGCTGCGCCGGCTGCTGCGCCGCCTGCGTGCCCCCGCCCTGCGTCCATTGCCCGGCGATCATGTATTGCTGCGCAGCTTCTATCTGCTGCGGAACCTTCCCGGCCGCTGGAACGGATCCTCTTTGTGGATCGACGATGACCGCAGGGGCGAAAACGACGGTGTCGCCACCCTCATCATCGGCAGGAACGACTGGGCCGCAGCCTGGGCAACGGATGCGGCGGGCCTGCCGCTGGCGGCAGTCGATGGCGGCCCGCGCCAGCGGGAGATGGCTTTCCGTTTCGGCATCAATCTCGCCGCCTATGCCCTGACCGGCAATTACAAGGCCGATCAGGTACATATCCCGGCCATTCTGGAACGGCTTGGCCAATGAGCAGCTTACTGGCCCGGATCGATTTCTCTCCGCTGTTGCCCTTGTGGCTTCTGCTGGTACTCGCCCTTGTCGCCGCGGCCGCGCTGGCCTTTCTGTTCTGGCGGGGACACGCCCCCCTGTGGCGAGGTCTGGCAATGATCGTGGCGCTGGCGGTACTGGCCAATCCGGTCCTGGTCGAAGAACAACGCCAGAGCCTGCCCGACCTTCTGCTGGTCATGATCGATGATTCACCCAGCATGAACATCGGCGAACGGCGACAGCAACGCGCTGCCGCCCTTCAGAATCTGCGCCGGCAGGCCGCCAGGGAAGGCGCGCGCCTGATGGAACGCCGGATCGAAGGGGACATGCGCGATGGCACGGCCGTCGCCGCCGCCCTGCGCGATGCCCTGAGCGCGATTCCCGCCAATCGTCTGGGCGGGATTGTGTTCATCACCGACGGACAGATCAGCGACGGGGAGGCGGCGGCACGGCTGGCACTGAACGTGCCGGTTCATGTCCTGCTTGCGGGGGATCGCCGCGCCCGCGATCCGCGCATCACCGTCATCAGGGCACCACGATTTGCCATTATCGGAGAAAAGCAGGACATCCGCCTGCGTATCGATGATGAGGGTCATGACCTCGCCCTGCCCGTCACCATCGGGCT
>CAYXDL010000049.1:0-10164 GCA_964463775.1 uncultured Hyphomicrobiales bacterium | reverse complement strand
CAGCCATATCCCGCCATGGGAAAGGAATCCTGCATGCCTCCGACAGGGGCGCGGGGCTGCATGTCATCGCTGAATCGCTGTTGCCCCATATGGATGAGGGGGCCATCGCCCGCAGTGCCGGGGATATCGGCATCGGCATCAGGGATCTGTCCGGCTTCATCATGCCCCCGGCCATCGGCGACCCGGACCCGACACCGCCGAAGGGATTGCTGATCGGTTTCGGCGGGCAGAGCGAAGAGGCGCTGGAACACGCCGTCAGCCGTCTGTGCCATCACCTGCGCCAGAGCCCGGAATTACGAAAGCAGTGAGCACCAGCCCCCCTCAGGGCGCCGGGCGGGGGCCGAAAATATCGCTGCCGATACGCACCTCGGTGGCGCCGAAGGCAATGGCGATTTCGAAATCGGCGCTCATGCCCATGCTGATATTCTCCAGCCCGTTGCGCCGGGCGATTTTCGCCAGCAATGCGAAGAAGGAGGAGGGCTCCTCATCCACCGGCGGTATGCACATCAGCCCGGTGACAGGCAGGCCGTAGTCATCGCGGCACAGGCGGATGAAGTCATCCGCCTCACGCGGAGGGATGCCGGCCTTCTGCGGCTCCTCGCCGATATTGACCTGCACGAAACATTCGGGGCGCCGGTTCTGTTTCTGCATTTCCGCCGCCAGACGGCGGGCGATCTTTTCCCGGTCCACCGTTTCGATGACATCGAACAGGGCCACGGCATCGGCGGTCTTGTTGCTCTGCAGCGGTCCGATCAGATGCAGAACGATATCAGGATGGTCCCGGCGCAGTGATGGCCATTTCTCCGCCGCTTCCTGCACCCGGTTTTCGCCGAAATGGCGTTGCCCCGCCCCGAGCGCGGGCAAGATCCGTTCCGGGCCGTGAAACTTGCTGACCGCGACAAGACGAACCGGCCGTCCGTTCGCGGCGGCATCGATACGTTCGCGAATTGCGCTCAGATTGGCCGCAACATCGATTTCTTGCTGTTCCTGCGTCATCTGCCTAACCTTGCCCTGAGATTTCAACGGACCCTCCGCCATGACATACAACCCTTTGTCCCCGTCGGGAAGATTGGAAACATTCCGTCCCCTGCCGCGACGACAACCTTATGGCCGGTTTCCTCATGAAACAGTCAATGGCACGGAACTACCGCCGGTTTTTCTGATTACCGACCACCGCCGCCAGAACGATCCGGCACCGTTACTGGCTGCCCTGCCCGCAGGCAGCGCCGTCATTCTGCGTGATTACGACAGTCCCGAACGGCGGCATATCGCCCAAACCCTGCGCCGGCTGACCCGCCGCTACAGGCTGAAACTGCTGATCGCTGGCGATGAGGCCCTTGCCGCCGCCACCGGCGCCGACGGGATGCACCTGCCCGAATCCCTGCATCATCTGGCCCCCCCTGCCCGCGCCCGTCATCCCCGCTGGCTGCTGACCGGCGCCGCCCATGGTTACGCCGCCCTGCGCAGTGCCGCCCGCCATGGCCTGGATGCCGCGCTTCTTTCCCCGGTTTTTCCGACGCAAAGCCATCCCGGCGCCCGCCATCTGGGCCTGTGCCGTTTTGCACGTCTTCTCCAAAGGGCCCCCCTGCCGGTCATCGCCCTTGGCGGTATCACCCCGGCAATGCTGAAGCGGCTGAAAAATACAAAAACGGCCGGTATCGCCGCCATCAGCGGTTTTACCGGCCGTTGATTTCTCTGCCTCCGGATTTCAGACGCTTTTGCGGCGCTCAGTCATCCAGCGCAAAATGCTCCATCACATAGGAGACGATTTCATCGACACATTCCTCGACCGCCATTTCGGAGGTGTTGATTTCAAGTTCCGGATTTTCCGGCGCCTCATAAGGCGCTGAAATACCGGTGAAGTTCGGGATCTGTCCTTCACGGGCCTTCTTGTACAATCCTTTGGGATCCCGGCTTTCGCAGGTTTCCAGATCGGCCTTGACATAAACCTCGTGGAACATGCCGTCAGCGGATTTGCGCGCCCGTTCACGGTCGGAACGGTATGGCGAGATGAATGCCGTCAGGGTAATGAACCCGGCGCGGGACATCAGCGCCGCCACCTCGCCGATACGGCGGATGTTCTCGGCCCGGTCCTCGGGGCTGAAACCGAGATCGGCGTTCAGCCCGTGGCGCACATTGTCGCCATCGAGCACATAAACCTGCAGGCCACGGCTGAACAGCCGTCGCTCCACCTCCAGCGCCAGGGTGGATTTACCCGAACCCGACAGGCCGGTGAACCACAGCACCCCGCCCTTGTGGCCATTGCGCCGTTCGCGCAGTTCCTTGGTGATCGCATGTTCAACACGATAGACATTGGTCGAACGCACCGTCACCAGTTCACGCTGATCGGCATAGCCCTCCATGGAAATGATGCCGCCGCCGGCGATCTGGAAATCGTCCACCAGCACGAAACGGCCGGTGCGCGGATTGTCATTGAATTCGTCCACGGCCATGAGATGGCGGCTGCGCAGGGTGATTTCCGCCACTTCATTGCGTTCCACCGCCACGGCATTCTTGGTGGAAAGATCGCCGGTATCGATCACCCTGTCGATCGACTGCACCGTCACCTGCGCCTCATGGGTGTTGATCTTCAGCTTGTAGGTGGATCCGACCGTAATCGGCTTGCGGCCCAGCCAGAAGACCGTGGCGCGGAACACGTCGGTTTCCACCGGGGGGTTTTCCTCATGACTGATGACCTCGCCGCGTTCGATGAATAACTGCTCATCCAGCGTGATGCCGATTGATTGCCCGGCATGGGCCGCCATGGGCTGATCAGGCACGCTCCAGGCCTCGATCGTTTTGACATGGGCGGTTTTATTGGAAGGCGAAAAAATGATCCTGTCGCCGACACGCAGGCGGCCGCTCTCAATCCGTCCGGCCAGAATACGCCGTTCATCGAATTTATAGACGCCCTGCACCGGAAAGCGCAGCGGCAGCTGCGTCGGCGGGCGGGAGGGCAGAAAGGCATCGAGCGCTTCCACCACCGTCGGCCCGTCATACCAGCTCAACGCTTCCGTGCGGTTGACGATGAAATCCCCTTCCCGTGCCGATACGGGAATAATAAAGGTCGGTGTGACGCCGATACTGGCAAGATATTCGCGGTATTCGCGCTCGATCGCCTGGAACCGCGCTTCATCATAGCCGACCATGTCCATCTTGTTGACGGCGACCGCCACCTGCTTCACCCCCATGAGATGCAGCAGATAGCCATGGCGTCGGGATTGCTCACGCACCCCCTCATTGGCATCGATCACCAGCAGTGCCGCATCGGCCGAGGCGGCACCGGTAACCATGTTCTTCAGGAACTCCTTGTGCCCCGGTGCATCGATGATGACATAATTGCGCTTGTCCGTCTTGAACCAGATCTGCGAGGTATCGATGGTGATGCCCTGATCGCGTTCCGCCTGCAGGGCATCCATCAGAAAGGCCCATTCGAAGGGCATGCCTCGTTTCACGCACATGGCGCGGATTTCATCGACCCGCCCTTCGGGCAGGGAACCGGTATCGTTGAACATCCGCCCCACCAGGGTCGATTTACCGTGATCGACATGGCCGACGATAACGATTTTCATGGTTTGCTTGGCTTCTGCTGCCGACATGGTGCGTCGCCTTTCAGTTTTGTTTCTGTGTATGTCGGAACCGGCCGCCTTACAGATAGCCATCCGCGCGCAGGCGCTCGAACGTATCCTCGGCCTCGTGATCCATGGCCCGCCCGGCACGTTCGGCGACCTTGGTCACTTCCAGCTCGGCGATGATCTCATCAAGCGTGGACGCGTCACTGTCGACGGGGAAAGTTATGTCCTGATCGCCGAGGGAACGGTAGCGCTTTCCGTCCCTGGCGAAATAGAGCGAAATCGTCGGAATGCCCTCGCGCTTGGTGTAGCGCCAGATATCGACCTCGGTCCAGTGCAGCAGCGGGTGAATGCGCAAATGCGTGCCCGGAGGAAATTCCGTATTGAACTGGTCCCAGAATTCCGGTGGCTGGTCCTTGAAATCCCATGCGCCCGCATTGTTGCGGGGGCTGAACACCCGCTCCTTGGCGCGGGTAGCCTGTTCATCGCGGCGGATGCCGGCGATCACGCCGGTAAAGCCTTCCTTCTCCAGAAACGCCTTCAGGCCGGCGGTCTTGCGCGCAGCCGACCGGGCCGCGGGCGGCAGGGTGGGATCTATTTCCTCAAGCGGCGGACATTCGCCAAGGCGCAGATCGAGATTCCACTCCTGCGAATAATGATCGCGGAATTCATACATTTCCGGAAATTTCTTTCCAGTGTCGATATGAATCAGCGGAAACGGCACATGGCCGAAAAACGCCTTGCGCGCGAGCCAGATCATGACGTTTGAATCCTTGCCCAGCGACCAGAGCATGGCGAGTTTCTCGATGCTGTGAAACGCTTCACGCAGGATGTAGATGCTTTGACTTTCCAGTTCGTCCAGGTTGCTCATTCTGTTTCCGGCCTGTCTGTTTCCGGGGGAAATCCCCCTTGTTTAACACTGATATTATGTTAATTATATATTAATGCGATATAATAGTGGAAAATGCCTGATCCGAAGCATATGTCAAGCCTCCGCTATGGTCATTATTCATTATTCCCCTCCGCCCGGTAAAACAAGGTTCAAAGACAAGAGGATTGTCCTTCCCCTGCCTGATATTTACACTGCCGCAAAATTTATGAAGGAGTTTTGTTAAATGCGTCTTAATCTTGGCTGCGGTTTTGATAAGCGGGACGGTTTTCTCAATGTCGATGCTTATGAAGCATGCGCCCCCGACGAGATCGTCGATCTGAATACATTACCCTGGCCATGGGATGATGACAGCGTTGATGAAGTCCTTCTGCGTCATGTTCTCGAGCATCTCGGAGCCGAGGTCCCAACCTTTCTCGGCATCATGAAGGAGCTATGGCGCATCTGCCGCCATGGCGCTGTGATTACGATCACGGTACCCCACCCCCGGCATGATCATTTTCTCAACGATCCCACCCATGTACGGGCGATCACCCCGCAGGGGCTGGAAATGTTTTCATTGAAGAAAAACCGCGAATGGGCAAAAAGCGGAGCTGCCAACAGTCTTCTGGCCATGCAGACCGGCGTCGATTTCGATCTGTTCGACGTTGCCATGATACCGGATGAACCCTGGCACAGCCAGTATGCCGCCGGCAAGATATCATTGAAACAACTCAACCATGCCGCACGCACCCAGAACAATGTCATTGCCGAGATGACGATCAAGCTCAAAGCCATCAAGGAATACTGATTCATGGCGGTCAACCGCACCCCCCTGCTCGAATTCAGCGCCCGCGAGAATTTCCGCTTCAACCTGCAGAACACCAGCCCGCAAGCCGAGCAGACCGGGCGCGGCGGTGGCCATTATTACACATCCTCGCAACTGTTCCTGAACCACGCCATTCTCCCCAATCCCGGACAGTTCCGGGTGGTGAGGGAACAGGCCGAAATCAAATGCCTGAACCGGGAGGACTGGCCCACAGGGCGCTATCGCGGCCGCCGCATCCTGTTTCTGCTGCCCTCACAGGCCCTGGGCAGCAATGTTGCCACGCTGCTGTTTCTCACAAGCTTCCGGCGCCGGCACAAGCCGCGGGCGATGGGGGTGTTCTGCGCCCGTTCGGCCAGCGACATCTATCTGAGCGACAAGAAGATCAGGGTCTACAATCTGTGGATCGGCCGCAAGGATCTGAAAAGCTGGGATGTGGTCATCGATCTCGGCCATCTGGAATCCAGGCGTAATGTCGATATCTGGCCGGTCGATATGGAGGCGGAGCTTTTATCCGCCTTCGCCCTGCCCCCCTGCGAGGAGGATTACCCTTCCGCCGCCCGTCCCCTCAACACTGCGAAGCCGCATATCGGCATATTCCCACTGGCCACATCACCTCTGCGCACCCTGCCCTTTGCGGCCACCATCGCCATGGCCCGCAGCCTTTGCGACCTCGGCCCGGTAAGCATCTATCTGAACCGCGATCAGGGGCAGGGCAAGGCCTATCTTCAGGCATTGCGGGGAAAGCTGGCGGAAAATGTGAATATCATTGAAGGCCTGCCATCGATCGGGGCCCTGATGGCGGCCGTGCGCGATATCGATTACGGGGTTTTTGCCGATTCAGGACCGGCACATATGAGCAAGCTTTTCGCCACCCCCGGCACGGCCATCTATACCTCGGCCCCCGGTGACATTCTTCAGGGACGCTTCACCAATCTGCGGCGCTGGAGCGTGCCTTACAAGGGAGAGCATTGTCAGGCGCCCTGCGGCCTGGCCAAGCTGCGCCAGAGCAGAGACGGGCGCATCGGCTGCATGGGCAGCCTGGAATGTTCGCTCGATGACCTGCCACAAGTGCCCTCAGGATCACACGGCGATATCGCCCGCCGGCTTCTCGAAAATCCGGTGCCCTGTGTACGACTGCTTGCCGAGCGGCCGGAAGATGCCACCGCCTTTATCCGCGGCGATCTGGAAGCACGGCTTCAGGGCAGGTAGCCGTATTTTTCCATCAACGGGCCATGGGCCCTGACAATACGGTCAACCTGTTCGGGGGTCAGATCCTTTTTCCACTGCCCGGAGCGTCCGGCACGGAAGAAGCGCTCGGCATTGACGGCCTTTTCCTTGAAGCCGCCGGTTTTTTCCTGATTTTGCAGCACCCTGAAGGATGAAAACTTGATGGCCTTGCGCAACCGTTCCGCCGGCGGATTCAACCCCAGAAATCCGGCAACGCCCTTAAAGGTTTTTCTGGGATGTTCCAGCATATCCTCATAACGGACGATATGCAGGCCGTGGCCGGGGGTTTCACACCAGCTTGCCACATGGTCCGACCAGCTCTGATAGAATTGCGGAATGTTCAGATCGTCTTCCGGGGTCATGGCATCGGGGCTGTTGAGCATGTCAATCGCCTGATCGATGGTCATGCCGAAATGATGGGCCAATGAAATCGCCACATCCAGCGGGTTGCGCATGATGTAAATGGCGCCGGCGGTACAATCCAGTGTGATCAGGGGTATTCCCTTGATCTTGCCAAGGAAATTATGGGTCTTGACGAAGATGGAATCGGGGTGCGCCCCCATCATCCGCCGGTGAACCTGCGGGGTCAGGGCAAGAATTTCCTCCAGACTCATCTGATCCAGCGGCTTATCGGCGCAGGCCTGATACCAGGCCTTCTGGGAATCACCAAGGGTCATGCTGTCCAGGGAATTGATCGGTACCGGACGGGCCGGATTCTGCAGCAGATTGTGCAGAAACGCCCGCATCCAGGTGTTGCCCGATTTGGGATAGGATGCCAGCCAGATCAGCGCGCCCATGATGTTTTCTTCCCCATATGTCTTTCCGTTCCGCCTGTTTCCGGGGCATGTTTTGCTGAATGCCCCGCAGGGTTTTACCCGAAACAGGGCAGGGAGACAAAATCATTCACCATACGGGGCGAAGAAAGAGGCGAGCCCGGGCACCAGGGCATCGGATCGGAAAAACCCGATCGTTTAATCAAAAAAAGAAGGCGGACCCGAAGGTCCGCCTTCCGAATATCGGATAATCCGATGAATTAGAAGCCAAGCTTCGTGCCGACGAACACGGCAACCGCGTTGTCGGGCTGGGCATCGACATCCCACCAGTGGACACCACCGACGACCGACACTCCCGGGCCGAGGACATAGGAACCCTCGACGCTGACGGCGTCCTTGTCGCTGTTGGCGGCATCATCATCCAGCTTGGCATACTGAATGCCGACGGCCCACGGACCCGTGCCATACTGGGCACCGACCGTCCAGCGCTTCTCGTCGTCATCCTTCGTGCCGCCGGAATTGCTCAGCTTGCTGTACTGGCCACCGACCTTGAAGCCGTTGAAGCCGACCTGGCCGCCGATGGTCCATTCATGGGTGTCATCGGTGGTCGCCAGATTACGCTCATCCTCGCCACGCTCATAGGAAGCGGAGACCGCGACCGAAGCGCTCTGGAAGTTGCCGACCCAGTTGGCCGCAACCGAGTACACGGAACCGATGTTGCCGTCAGAGGCATCATCCTTGTTGGTACCGGAATAGCTGGAGCAGTTGGTCGCAGCTTCGCAGGCCTTGTCAGGCGTGTAAGAAACACCGACCTGGAAACCGCTCATGCGCGGCGTGAAATAGGTCAGCTTTTCGGAGTCGGCAACGATGCTCGGGCCGGTGAAGATGGTGCCGCCCTGGGTGAAGCCGAAGTTCGGCGAGGCAACGCCGACGGCGACACCGCCAACCTGGCCATACTGCATCTTCTGTGCCGCGGCATCTTCAGCACCGATGATCACCTGACCCCAGGAGCCGGAGAAGAAGATGTAGGATTCGTCGATCTGGTCACCACAGGTTTCAGCTTCGAGCTGAACATTGACGCCGACCTTCAGGCCGTTGTCCAGGGTGGTGGAACCGGTGAAGTGGATTTCGCCTTCACGGGTCAGAACGTTGCTGCGGCGGTCCAGGGAGCTGTCCTGATCCACATAGACAGCCATGGCCTGGAAATAGCCACCGACTTTCAGCTTGATCTTTTCGGCAGCGGAAGCGGAACCGCTGACCATCACACCGGCGGCAACCAGGGCCGTCGTGCCATAAAGGAAGTTTTTCATTTCTGCCTCTCTGATACCCTTGAAACAAATGTGCAAGCCGTAACCGGATCCTATCCATTGAGAAACGGTAAGCAACCCGCACCAACAGGTATTGTTACCCCCCGGATCGCCGGGGACGGGTTGAGTTAATATTTTTTGCCTGCCGCCATCAAGGGGAAGTGAGCATGGAGGACGGTAAAACTCGCTCGTTGTGATTTTTTTGTCACAGTTCGGCTCACCAACGGATGTTTTTCCCGTGAATTCAGCCTCTTCCGCATCTATTTCTTTACCGTCTCTTAACATCTCAGGCCGTTGCCGAAACACCACAGTTGACGCTGCAGGCCTCCTGCCGGGTTCTGATTCGTCCCTATGGGGCCTCCCGGCTTTGTACATGCGTCGCCCGGGAACTGTCCCGATCCGGACGATATGGCCGGATTTTAAGCGCAATCATGGTTGTGAAGGGCGCGGCTCTCCTATAAAAATCAGGATCCCCATGGGATATTTACAACCTGGATCGTATCACAAGCCCAAAGGCCGCCAGCAATGTTCTCTCCGTTTGGACATTTCCTTCAGCATCCGACCCTGCGTATTTCCGGCCGGAAGTTTTTCTGCCGGATACCGGCCCGCCGCCCGGGCCTGACCCTGCTGATGGTGCCGTTGCTATCCCTAACGCTGCTGAGCGGATGCGAGAGCATGCAGACAGAGGCCGTTTATCCCGAAAAGGTTCCCGGTACCAAAAACAAATACGACCCCAAACCCTCGGCAAATGGTCAGCCACAGGAAACGATTTTCGGCCCCGGCGGGCTGTTTTCGACCGACCGGCCAAAGCAGGACAACGGATCCGGCGGCGGAATCGGAGTCAACAGCTTTCTGTGGCGGGCTTCACTGGATACCTTGTCCTTCATGCCGCTGGCCAGCGCCGATCCTTTTGGCGGGGTGATCATCACCGACTGGTACAGCCCCCCTTCCACACCGGATGAACGCTTCAAGGCCACGATCTATATTCTTGATCGCCGTCTGCGTGCCGACGGGCTGAAGGCATCGCTCTTTCATCAGCGCCGCGAAGGCAATGAATGGCGGAATGTTCCCGTCGCCCGGAAAACGGTCACGCAACTTGAAGACACGATCCTGACCCGGGCGCGTGAACTGCGCCGTGATTTTCTTGGCGAATGATCCGCCGGCAATCCTGATTTTCCGCTATGGGAATATCGGATCTGTGGCCTTTGACCGTTTTGACGTCTGAATTTATCGAGGTTTTTGCATGAGCAGGACGCCCTTGCGCTACAACGCCCGTGAAGTGGAAGCCAAATGGCAGAAGATCTGGGAGGATGAGCGCTGCTTCGCCAGCCAGGAGGATCCGTCCCGGCCGAAATATTACGTGCTGGAGATGTTCCCCTACCCGTCGGGGCACATCGATATCGGACATACCCGCAACTATTCCATGGGGGATCTGGTTGCCCGTTACAAGCGGGCACGCGGCTATAACGTTCTGCATCCGATGGGCTGGGATGCCTTCGGCCTGCCGGCGGAAAACGCGGCGATTGAGCGCAATATTCATCCGCGCAAATGGACTTATGAAAACATCGCCAACATGAAGGCGCAGTTC
>CAYXDL010000048.1:0-10193 GCA_964463775.1 uncultured Hyphomicrobiales bacterium | reverse complement strand
GCCCGGCCGTGCACAAGACCCAGGATCAGGTGGCGGATCTGTTTCTCGACCACCACCGCCAATACGGCAAGAGCGAACGCCTTGACAAGGCCGAGGATCTGGTCGCCGAGGCCCGCGAGGTCCTGCGCGACAAATATCTTGCCGCCGATGTCGGCATCACCGGCGCCAATTTTCTGATTGCCGAAACCGGATCGACGGTCATCGTTACCAATGAAGGCAATGGCGATCTGACACAGCTTCTGCCGAAAATGCACATCGTCGTCGCCAGCCTCGAAAAAGTTGTGCCGACACTGGAGGATGCGGCCACGATCCTGCGGGTGCTGGCCCGTTCGGCCACAGGGCAGGAAATGTCCGTCTACACGACCTTTTCCACCGGTCCGCGCCGCGATGGCGATGCCGACGGGCCGCCGCGTTTTCATGTCGTGCTGCTCGATAATGGCCGCAGTGAACTGGTTGGCACCGAAAACCGGGATTTGCTGCGCTGCATCCGCTGCGGGGCCTGTATGAACCATTGCCCTGTTTATCAGGCGGTGGGCGGCCATGCCTATGGCTGGGTGTATCCCGGGCCCATCGGTGCGGCGATCGATCCGCATTTCCTGGGGCTGGAGGAAACGCGCCACCTGCCTAATGCCTCTACCTTCTGCGGCCGCTGCGAGGAGGTTTGCCCGATGCGCATCCCCCTGCCCCGGATATTGCGCCACTGGCGGGAACGGGCCTTCAGCCATCATATCGCCCCCCCGGCAGAGCGCTGGGGGGTGCGGCTGTGGGCGGCACTGGCTGCCCGCCCGTGGCTTTACCGGATTTTCAGCCGTATGGCCTCATGGGTAATGCGCGCGTTTTCCGGCGGCAGGGGGGTGCTTCGCCGCTTTCCGCTGCTCGGCGGCTGGACAGACGGCCGCGATCTGCCTGTTCCCACAGGGCCGGGCTTCATCGATCAGTGGCAGGCGCGGCAGAAACGGGAGAAACGGTCATGAGCACGGATGCCAGAGCCCGGATTCTGGAACGGATCCGCCGGTCCGTGGGGCGGGCGGAACTTGAGGGGGAGGCCCGGGCCGCGCTGGAAAAACGTCTTTCCGATCCCCGGCCCAACCTGATCCCGGCCCGGGCCCGCGCCGATCATGACACTCTTGTGGCGCTGTTCGTGGAAAAGGCTGTGGCAGGGGGTGCCAGTGTCGAACGCCTGGGGGATGTTTCGCAGCTCGGAGCACGGCTGGCCGGTTTTCTCAAGCAACACAATCTGCCGAGCCGGGTTGTTGCCGCCCCGGCCCTGAACGGTCTGGGGCTGGAAGAAGAGCCATTGCTCGAACTGCGTTTCGGCGTGCCTCAGGCCAGCGATCAGACCGGAATCGGCCCGGCTTTCCGCGGCATTGCCGAAACCGGCACCCTGGCGATGATTTCAGGGCCCGATACGCCCTCGACAATGAATTTTCTGCCTGACAATCATGTTGCGATCCTGCGGGATGCGGATATTGTCGGGGCGATGGAGGATGTTTTCACGGCGCTGCGGGCACAATATGGCGCCGGAAAAATGCCGCGGACACTGAATTTCATCAGCGGGCCGTCGCGTACCGCGGATATAGAACAAAAACTCGTCAAGGGGGCGCACGGACCGCGCCGCCTGCATATCATGTTGATCACGGATGGGCAGAAAACCGCCGAAACTGACAGATGAGGATCTGAAGCTCTGGCATGCCTATACCCGCCAGGTCCGTCCCCTGTCCGGACGCCGGCTGTCCGCTGACGCCGTTGCGGGTGCTCGCGCGCCGGGAAAGCAGGGCTCTGCCTTGGGTAACGGGAAGGAAAAGCCGGCTGAAAGTCATGACGCCGGACAGCGGAAATCCGGGAGAGCCTCGCCTTCTTCTTCCCGGCAGAGCCGTTCATACATGCCACCGCCGGCTTCACGGCGGGATCTGCCCTCTTCCTCCCCATCCAGAGGCAGCATTGCCGGGCTTGACCGGCGCAATGCCGAAAGGCTGCGCCGGGGCAAGCTGCCGATCGACGGACGCATTGACCTTCATGGCATGACCCAGGCCGAAGCCCATGCGGCCCTGCATCGTTTCGTTCATGCATCGGCACTCTCCGGGCGGCGTTGCCTGCTGGTCATCACCGGCAAGGGGCTGCGTGAAAACAGAAGTGATGACATATACGCACCGGAACCCGGCATTCTGCGCCGGATGGTGCCCCAATGGCTGCGCGAACCGGGCATCAGCACCCATGTTCTGGCGGTGGAGACAGCGGCACGCCAGCATGGCGGCGGCGGCGCCTATTATGTTCTGCTGCGCCGTCAGCGCGTATCGGGAATACGGCCATGACTCCTTTTGGCGAAAAGGTGCGCGCCTTGCGGCGGATGCGGGGCATCACCCTGAAGAAAATGGCGGCGGATCTGCAGATCTCCGCCGCCTATCTCTCGGCGCTGGAACATGGACACCGGGGGCGGCCGACCTGGTCGCTGGTGCAGCAGATCATCGAATATTTCAACATCATCTGGGACGAGGCCGAGGATCTGCACCGCCTTGCCACCCTGTCCCATCCCAAGGTGACGATCGACACCGCCGGGCTGAGCCCGCAGGCGACGGAACTGGCCAATCGTCTGGCCGAACGCATTGGCGAACTGCCGGAATCCCGCCTGGATGAAATACTTTCCCTGCTGAAGGAATGAGGCTCTGAATCCGCCTAACGGTCGAAGCGTTCATCCATATAGGCGTAATCATCCGCCTTGCGGTATGCCGCGGCCACCTGCCCTGCATTTGGTGCCATACCGGTGCCGCTGGCAGCGCCCGCCGCTTCAGCCACAGGGGCGGCAGGGTTATGCAAACCGGCCAGTTCGACCCTGGCCGTGATGCGCGGGCCGAACCAGGCAATCCGTCCCCCATCAGGCGGAGAGGACGGTGCCCGGTATTGCCCGTCAACGCCGGTCTGGGTGCCGGGTGCCGGTTTTTGCCAGGCGATGTCGGCGGTGCGGATGGCGGTTTCGCCTGTCTCCTCCCTGTCTGTCTCCTCACCCAGCAGGGCGGTGGAGATGGTTTCGCCGATATCCTTGCCGGTCTGTTCCTCGACAATGACATTGGCCAGCGCCGAGACGAAGCCGAGCGGGCCGCCGTAAAGGGCGCCGCCGGCAAGGCGGGCTTCCGGATCGATGTCATCACCGGTGATCCGCCGGTAGATGGTGGAGATGACCGGAATATGCTGCAGCGGATTGATGACATCGAGGAAATCGCCGAAGCTCAGCGTGCCCGGGCTCTCACCCGGGCGGTTCGCTGCGGCATTCTGCACGTTCCGGGAATGAGAGGCAGAAACATTTCCCATGGTGCTGGTGATATCGGCAGGCATTCATCCGCTCCTTGCTTCCGCCAGAGATGAAGCAAGGAACATGCCAGACGTGGGCAGGCGGAAAACGGGCGCAGGGAACGGTGATACCGGTATCCGGAGCTGCTTCCAGGGCGGCAGGTTATGCCCTTGCCGGCAATTATTGCAGGGCTGCCGTTTCGATGGGCGCCATTACAGCCGTTACAGGTAGTGGCCGCTGCGCCGTTTCTTGGTTGCCAGATAGGCTTCATTATGGCTGTTGGCGGGGAATTTATGCGCAACACGTTCGACCACATCGATACCGAGCTGGCGAAGCTGCGCCACCTTGTCGGGGTTGTTGGTCATCAGGCGGATCCTGCGGATGCCGAGGTGATCCAGCATGTGCCTGGCGGGCAGGAAAACACGTTCATCGGCCTCAAAACCCAGGCGCTCATTGGCATCGACCGTATCGAAACCCAGATCCTGAAGATGGTAGGCGCGCAGCTTGTTCATCAGGCCGATGCCGCGTCCTTCCTGAGCCAGATACAGCAAGACCCCGCTGCCCCAGGCGGCGATCTCGGCAATGGCGCCGCGCAGCTGCTGGCCGCAATCGCATTTCAGTGATCCGATCAGATCACCGGTAAAGCATTCCGAATGAAGGCGGGTCAGCACCGGCTGGTCCTGGCGCGGATCGCCGATCAGAATGGCCAGATGCTCCACCCCGCCGCCATCGGGGCGAAAGGCGATCAGCCGGGTTTTCGGGGCATCGGCCAGCGGCACCGTGGCGGCGGTGACCGGGTGCAGGCTCATATCCCGCGCGGTTTCGTAGGCGGCGACATGGGCCGGATCGACGATCAGCAGGTTTTCCTTTTCCCCCAGCGCCGGAATGCGGTCCGGATCGCAGGGGCTGAACAGGGCTGCGGGTAACAGTTGCGCGGCTTTGAGCAGCCGTATGGCCGCATGGATTTCCGCCCCCGGCTTTTCGCGGATGCGCCTGAAGGGGCCGCGCAGCGGTGTTTCCAGATCACGGGCCGGATCGGCCAGGCTGCGGATGAAGGCGGGAATATCGCCATTGTCGGGCAGGGCCAGGCGTTGCACCGTCTCGCCATTCGGCGGGATGTGCAGAAAACGGCTGCGTTTGTCGGTCAGTACCAGATCCGGCATATGACCGCTCAGCCGTTTCAGCAGGCCGATATCGGTTTCGGCCGCCAGTTCCGCTGACAATATGGCGGCTCCTGCTCCGCCATCTCTGCCAAGCAGCAGGACCGGCAGATTGCGGCGCAGATCATCGATGGCGCGGTCGATCTGGCGCGTGAGCGCCGGGGCAAGGGGTTCAAGCGCTTCGTTCATGGCCCTAACCTATGTCGCGGATTGGCGGCGGGGACAACAGAAAATATCAAAAACTTGTTCCCCAACCCGGCTTCATTCACAGTAAGCGGCGGAAGAAGAGGGAATAGCGATGAATATCTACAGAGATATGGACCGCGAGGCGCTGGACCGCCAGTACAATCTGCGCGCGGCGGTGCCGGGAATCGAGGAGGATTTTGCCCGCTGGCGGCGGCACAGTGCCGAAACCCGTGCCCGTTGCCGCCATATGGCCGATATAGCCTATGGCACGGCGCCAGGACAAAAGCTGGACCTGTTCCTGCCGGATGATGCCGGTGCCGGGGGGCTGCCGCTGCATATCTTCATCCATGGCGGTTACTGGATGGCGATGGACAAGGCCGATTTTTCCTTTGTTGCCGATGGTTTTACCGGCCGGGGAATTGCCGTGGCGGTAATCAATTACGACCTGTGCCCCGCGGTCAGCTTCAGGACCCTGATGGAACAGGTCATGGCGGTGCCCGCATGGGCCTGGCGTCATGGGGCCGATCATGGCCTGAACCCGGAGAATATCACGGTTTCCGGCCATTCCGCAGGCGGGCAGATGACGGCCCTGCTGGCCACCACCGACTGGCCGGCGGTGGCGGAGGATCTGCCGGAATCACTGATCCGGGGCGGGGTGCCCATATCGGGCATTTATGACCTGGAGCCGATACGCCTGTGTTATCTGAACGAAACGCTGGCACTGAACGAACGCGATGTCGCCGATTTCAGCCCCCTGCGGCATCTTGACGGGATCATGGCGCCGCTTGTTTGTGCCGTGGGTGGCAGGGAAACGGATGAATTCCGCCGCCAGCAGCGGGATTTCATTGCCGCTGCAGAAGACAGCGGCCATGATATTGAGGGGATGGAACTGGCCAATTTTCATCACTTCGACGTGATCGATGAATTGGCAAAGCCGGAATCTCCCTTAAATAAGGCAGTGATGCGGCTGATTGCGGAACAAGGGGCCGGCCATACCGGCCACGGGGCCGGAGGGGGCTGAAAAACCGAAGATAAAGAACGGCAGTAAAACCGGAGGACGGGAACAGGAAGGCGGCATGAGCGTGGAAAAGAAAATTCTTTTGGTGGATGATGACGAAGCCTTGCGTGCGGCTCTGGCCGAGCAGCTTGAACTGTATGAGGAATTCACGACGACCCAGGCCGGCACGGCGGCAGAGGCGATGGAACTGGCCAGGAGCGATTATTACGATGTGGCGCTGCTGGATGTCGGGCTGCCGGATATGGATGGCCGGGACACCTGCAAGCTGATGCGCCGGGCCGGGTTCAAATCACCGATCATCATGCTGACCGGTGCCGACAGCGATGCCGATGCCATTCTCGGCCTCGATGCCGGGGCCAATGATTATGTGACCAAGCCTTTCCGCATCGGTGTTCTTCTGGCGCGTATTCGCGCCCAGCTCCGTCAGCACGAACAGAGCGAGGATGCGGTTTTCAATATCGGCCCCTATCTGTTCCGGCCTGCGGCCAAGCAGATGGTTCATAACGAAACCGGCCGCAAGGTCCGCCTGACGGAGAAGGAAACGGCAATCCTGAAATATCTGTTCCGCGCCGGGGGAACGGTGGTCAGCCGCGATGTGCTGCTGGATGAGGTCTGGGGCTACAATGCCGGGGTCACCACCCATACGCTGGAAACCCATATCTACCGCCTGCGCCAGAAGATCGAGGCCGATCCATCCCAGGCCCGGATCCTGGTAACTGAACCGGGGGGTTACAAGCTGGTGCCCTGAACGGCTGCATATGGATCAGGTTTCGGACAGCGGGCGCGGCACTTCCCCGCGGGCGAAAGCGACACCCATGGCCAGGCTGTCGGCGATGCGCTCGGCCCGGTCGATGAACAATTCCGCCGCTTCGGGCGGGCATGTTTCACGGGCCGTGGCGCGGAACAGTTCCAGCCAGTGCAGAAACAGCGCCCGGTCAATGTCTTCGATACCGACATGCTTGACCATGGGTTTGCCGTTGTAGCGGGCCGTCAGCAGCAGGACCGAGGACCAGAAATCGCACATCTTGTCCAGATGGGTGTCCCAGTCATCGCCGATGACGGCAGCGAAAACGGGGCCAAGGCGGTTGTCCTCGCGCACCCGGGCGTAAAAATCATGCACAAGGGCGCGGATCATCTCTTCGTTTACGCCAACACGCAGACCAGGCGGATTGCGACGGATCCGCATTACATGTTCACGGGCATTTGTCATTTCCTGCAGCAGTCCCTATTCTGATCTTCTATGCAATAAGACAGAGGTGTCCATGAGCGGCAAGGATGAAATCCTGTTGCGTCCGGCTCTCCCCGAAGATGCCGGACAGATCGCGGCCATATATGGCGAATATGTCCTGCATGGTCTGGCCACCTTCGAGGAGACCCCGCCCGATGCGGAGGAAATGGCCCGCCGCATGGCGCAAGTCAAGGCGCAATCCTATCCCTGGCTGGTGGCCGGGCGGGCGGGGCGTATCGTCGGCTATGCCTATCTGTCCCGTTTCAAGGAACGCAGCGCCTATCGCTTCACGGCCGAGGATTCGGTCTATGTCGCACCGGCCTGCCGGGGGCAGGGTATCGGCAGCCGCCTGCTTGCCGCCCTTCTGGAACAGGCCTCAAAAAGCGAACTGCACAGCATCATGGCCGTGATCGGAGACAGTGATAACCGGGGATCCGTTGCCCTGCACGCCCGCCATGGTTTCAGGCATGTCGGTGTGGCCCGCGCGCTTGGTTTCAAGCTGGGCCGCTGGGTCGATGTCGTCTACATGCAGAAAATGCTTGCCAACAGACCGGGGCGTCAGGAAAAGCCGTGACAGGGCCGGGTCCGAAGGGGCGGCTGTTCAGGCCGGCATGGCGGACATTCTGACAGGAAATGCGCGGCGGAGGCGGCCCATGGCGACGGACCGGGGGACGCCGGAGACCCCATTTAAGCGGTTGACAGCAGGCCATGCCCGGCTTAAAACCCACACCGCCTGCCATATGGCGGCCCTCACATGGGGCGGAGTAGCTCAGCTGGTTAGAGCAGCGGAATCATAATCCGCGTGTCGGGGGTTCGAGTCCCTCCTCCGCTACCATTTATCCCTTTGAAAAGATTATTTTCTGCCGCCTGCCTTGATTCCTCCGGCCGCGTCAGGGTTTGTGTGGGACTCTTGTGTGTGATTTTCCGCATCGCCGGTTCTCCCGGGCAGGTCTTTGCATCCTGTTCCGGTACCCTGATGACAGCCGGGTCGCTTATGCCGACAGGCCGTTCCGTTTCAGCCGTGCCGGCCAGTCGCCGCCGGGGTGCAGCGTGAGCCGGCGTTCATTTCCCTCACCGATATCGATGCGGATATCAAGGCGGTCTTCGGGCAGCAGGGGGAAAGCGATTTCCGGCCATTCGATCAGGGAAATGGCGCTATCCAGGGCATCCTCGAGCCCGAGTGCATGGATTTCCGCCGCATCCTCCAGGCGGTAGAGGTCGAAATGCCAGATCTCGCTTTCAGCGCCCTCATGTACCAGCACCAGGTTGAAGGTCGGGCTTGGCACATCGGCCTCGGGGGCGGTCAGCGCACGGATGAAGGCGCGGGCGAAAACGGTCTTGCCCGCACCCAGCGTGCCCGAGAGGGTGATGACATCCCCGATGCGCGCGATCGCGGCAATCCGTGCGGCCAGGGCGGCCATGGCCGTTTCACTCTCTGCCCTCAGGCGAACCGGTTTCATGTTTTCAGCCCGCCTGTTCCGGCAAAGGCAGGGTGCAGGTGACCCGCGTTCCCTCGCCCGGGGTCGATTGCAGTTCCACATGGCCACCATGAAGTTCGATGAAATTGCGCACCAGCGGCAGCCCCAGCCCGGCGCCGCGCAATTCCCGCTCCGTGGCATTGCCGTTGCCGCGATAGAAGCGTTCGAACACCCGTTCGGCATGTTCCGGCGCAATGCCGACGCCGTTGTCATGCACCCAGAAACGGATCCAGCCGCCGTCCTTGTCGGCGCCGAGCTCGATACGGCCGCCTTCAGGGGTATATTTCAGGGCATTGCTGACCAGGTTGAACAGCACCTGCTTGATGCGGGTTTCATCGGCGATCAGGGCCGGCAGGCCCGGGGTGACCGCCAGTTCGAGGCCGATGCCCCGGCGCAGGGCCCGCTCGCGCACCAGCGCCATGACGCCATCGATGACCTTACCGATCTCCATAGGGCGCTTTTCCAAGGTCAGGTGCCCGGCTTCGATGCTGGCAAGGTCGAGAATGTCGTTGATCAGCATCAGAAGCTGGTTGGAGGAATCGAGGATGGCCTTGCTGTATTCCGCCTGTTTTTCATTCAGCGGGCCGAAGAACTGGCCGGCGAGGATTTCCGTGAAGCCGATGATCGAATTCAGGGGGGTGCGCAGCTCATAAGAGACATTGGCAATGAATTCCGATTTCATCTGATCGGCGGCTTCAAGGGCTTCCGCGCGTTCGCGCAGGGCCCGTTCGATGCGCATGGAATCGGAAACATCGAGATAGGTGAACAGGATCATGCCGTCCGGCAGGGGAACGGAGGCGTAATCGATGGTCTGCCCGTCAGCCGTCTGTATGCGGCCGTTGCGGGCCTCGCGCAATGTGGCCGAGGCGATGAGCTGTTCCCGGTCCGGGGCGGGCAACTGGGTATTGTCATCATTGTAGCGGCCGATCAGCGTATCGACGATATCGCTGACATGGGGCTGACCGGCGAGGAATTCCGTATCGAATTGCCATAACCGCGCATAGCCGGAATTGAACAGGCGCAGGCGGCCGTCGGGGCTGAATACCGCCACCGCCTCGTGCAGATTGTCCAGCGTTGCCTTCTGCACCGCCACCAAGGTATTGCGGGCCCGTTCCAGAACCAGCTGATCGGTGACGTCCTCATAGGTGTAAAGCAGGCCGCCGAAGGGGTGTGGTGTCACGATAACCCGCAACATGGTTTCATCGGGCAGCTGGATCAGTTCCTCTTCCGGTTCCAGAACGGATGTGAATTTTTCCAGCACTGCATTCTTGTAGGCGCGGAAATCCGCCTGCTCCGGCAGGCGGCGGTTTTCGCGCATGGCATCGAGAACAGCGGTGATCCGCGGCCTGGTGTTCAGGAAGCTTTCCTCCAGATGCCACAAATCGGCGTAGGAGCGGTTATAAAAGATCAGGCGCTTGTCCGGCCCGAAGATCGCAAGCGCCGAGCTGAGATGTTCGAGAACATCGGCATGGGCGTCGATATGGCGCTGCAGGTCGTTTTCCAGCTCCTCATACCGGGTGATGTCGATGGCATAGCCGGCGGTGCCGCTGGCGAAGGGTATTTCGGTGATCTGAAAAGCCCGTCTGGCCCCATCGACCACATAATGGCGCCGCTCGCTGACGGCGCCGTCCTCCTCCAGGGCGCGACGGGCCAGCAACCGGGCCTGATCGGGATGCAGCGGAGATGTGATCTCCTTGCATTTTCCGGGCGGGATGTCCTCGGCCCCTTCCTGGCCGACGATATGGCGGTATGCGTCATTGACCCAGTTGAGCTCCAGATCGCCATTGCGCCGCCACATGCCGATGGGGATGCGGCTGAGAAACCCGTTCAGGGCGCC
>CAYXDL010000047.1:5049-10253 GCA_964463775.1 uncultured Hyphomicrobiales bacterium | reverse complement strand
AGAAGGTGTTGTAGCCGCCCATGGCCACCACGGCGGCGGCATCGGCGGTCAGGCTTTCCAGATGGGCATCGAAAGTGATCGCCTCCACCCGCTTCATTTTCTCGGCCCGGGCGATGAATTCGGCCCTCTTTTCCGGCTTCATGAACGGCCCCAGCACGATCAGGGCCGGATAGGGCAACAGCGGGTCATGTTCATAGGCGCGCAGCACCCATTCGACCAGCCCCTCACCATCGCCGCCGCCACCGGTCGTGACCAGCAGGTAGGGACGTTTGGTGATTTCAGGCAATTGGGGATTGACCACCCCTTCGGGATGACGCGGCAGATAGCCCGTGTAAATGATTTTGTTGCGAACGGCCTCCGGCAGATCGAAACCCGCCAGCGGATCATGGATCTGCGGCAGACCGTAAATCCATATCTGATCATAGAGATGCTCAAGCGCCGGCATGGCATTCTTGCGCTCCCATTCCGGCACCAGCAGGCTGGGCTCGTCCATCACATCGCGCAGCCCCAGCACCAGCCTTGTACCGCGCCGCTTGAGAATGCGCAGGGTTTCGCCCACCTCGCCACGCAGGCCGAGGGGTTCCTTGTCAACGATGAAGACATCGGGATCGAAATCCTCCGCCGTGTGGCGGATAATGGAAGAGCGCAGACGCAGTGTGTCCTCGATATCGATATGCAGGTTGAGCGAGGTGTATTTGCCGTTGCGCAGCTTGATCACCCCGGGCACGCGCACGAAATCGACCCGGGCCTTGAAATCGAAACTGCCGATGATCGGTGATCCCGAAAGGATCAGCACCGACAGGTTCTTGTTCTTCTCCACCAGATAATGGGCGATCGTCCGGCACCTTCTGAGATGCCCGAGGCCAAAACTGTCGTGGCTGTAAATCAGGACACGGGAAGCCTGTTCCAAGGCGGCCATCACCGCTCTCCGCTTGTCTTTGTTCGGCGCAATATGGCACGCCATGACAGGCAGGAAAAGGCTTAAAGGCTTTTTTAGGGGATCCGCAGCCATATTCAGGGCGTATCTGTCGCACGGCGCCATTTACCATTGCCCCGTGCTGCGATAACCTTTGCACGCCCGTCGCGGAAGAACCGTTGCGCAAAGCCGGGGAAGGGGCGCCGGCATGCGGATAAGGCGGGGCATGGAAACAGATATTATCCGCTTCCGGGCACGAAAGGCCGTTTTGCCGGACCACGGTCACAGGATTACGGCCCTGCCGGGCCTGAGTCACAAGATTACGGCCCTGCCGGGCCTGAGTCACAGAATTATGGCCCTGCCGGGCCTTCCAGGGGATGGGGAAATATGGCACCGAATATTTTCAGTTACATTCTCAAGTACTCCAAGCGTCAGCAGATCATTCTGACGCTGATGGCCATCGTTTCCTTTCCGTTTCTCTACACCTTCTATGAGTTGCCGAAGCAGATCGTCAACAGCGCCATCCAGGGTGATCCGGAATCTTTTCCCATCGACATTCTCGGTTTTCAGCTCGATCAGGTGACGTATCTGGCCGTGCTGTGCATCGCCTTCGTCGTCCTGGTCATCGTCAATCAGACCTTCAAATACATCATCAATGTCTATCGCGGCATCACCGGCGAGCGAATGCTGCGCCGCCTGCGCTATGACCTGCTCAGCCGCATGCTGCGTTTTCCCCTGCCCACCTTCCGCAAGATCAGCCAGGGTGAGATTGTCACGATGGTCACCGCAGAGGTCGAACCACTGGGCGGATTCGTCGGCACGGCGATTTCCCTGCCCGTTTTCCAGGGCGGCACCCTGCTGGTCATTCTGGGGTTTCTGCTGGTGCAGAACTGGGCGATGGCCCTGGCGGCGGTATCGCTCTACCCCATCCAGATCTATCTGATCCCGCGCCTGCAGAAAAAGGTCAACGCATTGGGCAAGGAGCGGGTGAAAATGGTCCGCCGCCTCTCGGAAAAGGTCGGGGAAACCGTCCAGGGCATCGAAGAAGTCCATGCCCATGACACCTCGCAGTTCGAGCTGGCGAAGATCAGTGAACGCCTTGGCGCCATCTATCACGTGCGCTACCGCATCTATCTGCTGAAATTCATCGTCAAGTTCCTCAACAACTTCATCCAACAGCTTGGCCCGTTCTTCTTCTATTCCATCGGCGGTTATCTGGTGATCAAGGGCCAGCTTGAGGTTGGCACCCTGATGGCGGCCATCGCCGCGCACAAGGATCTGGCGGCACCATGGAAGGAACTTCTGGCCTATTATCAGATGCAGGCCGATGCCCGGATCAAATATGAGCAGGTGGTCTCGCAGTTCCAGCCTGCCGGCCTGATGGAGGAAGAACTGCAGACCACCGAACCGGATCCGCTTCCCCGCCTGCAGGGCGAGATCAATGTCGCCAACCTGCTGTTGACCGACGATCAGGGCGAGGCCCTGGTGGACGGTGCCAGCTTCAGCACCAGCGCCGGGGAACGCGTCGCCGTCCTCGGCGGTGCCGGCAGCGGCAAGGGAGAACTGGCCGTTCTGCTGTCGCGCCTGATCATGCCTGAACGGGGCAGCATCACCATCGGCGGCATCGATATCCTGAAGGCGCCCGAGGCGATCACGGGCCGGCGCATGGCCTATGTCGGCCCCAGTTCCTACATCTTCAACACCAGCATTGGCGACAATCTGTTCTACGGGCTGAAACACCGGCCCGTCAAACGCCGCCAGTATGAAGGTGAGGCCCAAAAACGCTATGAACGCGATGTTTTCGAGGCCGAGGCCAGCGGCAACTCACCGCACAGCATTCATGATGACTGGATCGACCGCACCCCCTTCGACGGCAAGGATGACGAGGCGACATTGCGCCGGGCGGCACTTGATGCCCTGAATATCGTCGGGCTGGAAGAGGACGTTTATCAGTTCGGCCTGCGCGGTACCATCGACCCCGACAAGCGGCCCGATCTGGCCGACGCCATTCTGGTGGTGCGGAAAAAACTTCGGGAAAAGCTCAGGGATCTGTCTCTTGAGCCGCTGATCGAGCGTTTCGACCCCGATCGCTACAACAACAATGCCACCCTGGCGGAAAACATGCTGTTCGGAACCCCGCGCGGCGATGCCATCCTGCCGGAACGGATTGCGGAAAACCCCTATGTGCTGTCGGTTCTCGACAAGGTCGGGCTGACGGAAGAACTTCTCGTCGCCGGGTATCAGACCGCGGCAACCATGGTGGAGCTGTTCGCCGATCTGCCGCCGGACCATGAATTCTTCCAGCAGTTCAGCTTCATTTCCGCCGATGACCTGCCCGAATATCAGGCGTTGCTGTCCAAGATCAGCAAGGACAATCTGGACGAGCTGAAGGATACGGAGCGGCTGATGCTGCTGTCCCTGCCCTTCAAGCTGATCCCCGCGCGCCACCGCCTTGGCGTACTCAATGACGCATTGAAGAAAAAGGTTCTGGAGGCCCGCCGGGTCTTCGCCCGCGACCTGCCCGACGATCTGCGCGGGGCCATCGAATTCTTCGATCCCGAACGCTACAACGCCGCTGCCAATCTGATGGACAATATCCTGTTTGGCAAAATCGCCTATGGCCAGGCCCAGGCGCAGGAAAAGGTCGGCGAAGTGGTGCATGAAGTGATCGAACAGGCCGGACTATACGGCGCCATCGCCGATGTCGGGCTGGATTTTCAGGTGGGAATTGCCGGTTCGCGCCTCAACCCGGCACAGCGCCAGAAACTGGCGATCGCGCGTGCCGTGCTGAAGAAACCGGATATCCTGATCCTCTCCGAAGCGTCTGCGGTGCTGGACTTGCAGTCTCAGGCGCGGATAATGGAAAAGATCCTCGATCGCTTCAGGGGCCGCGGCGTGTTCTGGGCGGTGCACCGTGCCAAGGATGCCCAGTTCTTCGACCCGTCACTGGTCATGAAGGGAGGCAAGGTGGTGGCCACCGGCCCGTTCAGCGAACTGAAGGAAAAAGATCCGGTGGTCGGCGAATTGCTGGCGGCGGAATAACACTTCGTCACGGAGTGGAAACGGTAATGGGGGAGGAAAAAACGTGAGTCTGGCCGAGGAAGTCGAAATTCTGCGCAACATCCCGATGTTCGCGAAAATCGAACCGTCAAAACTGAAACTGCTGGCCTTCACCTCGGAGCGCCTGACGTTTCAGGAAGGACAGATCATCTGCAAACAGGGGGAGCCGGGCGATTCGATGTATATCATCGTCAGCGGCAGCGCCGATGTCATCGTCGAGCTTCCCTCCGGACCACTGACCGTCGCCACCTTCGGCAAGAACAATTTCTTCGGTGAAATCGCCATTCTCTGCGACGTGCCGCGCACGGCCACCGTGAAAGCCACCACCACCCTGACAACACTGCGCATCACCAAGGAACTGTTCTTCCGCCTGGTGATGGAATTCCCGCAAATGGCGGTCGAGATCATGCGCGAAATTGCCCAGCGTCTGGACAAGACCACCTCGGATCTGCAGGCGGCGCGCAACGAGATCGCCCAACTCAAGGCCGAGATGGGCAAGGAATGAGCCGCCTGGAAAGTGCCATCCGCCGCCTTTCGGCCCAGCGCGCCTGCCTGAATGCCGCCTGCGGCCTGATCGGTGAAGAACCCGGTATCATACTCGAATTCGGCCTGGGCAACGGACGCACTTACGACCACCTGCGTGAGAAGCTACCCGGGCGCGAAATCTATGTGTTCGAACGCCGCGTGCAGGCTCACCCCGACTGCATTCCCGATGCCGGACATCTCTTCGAAGGCGATTTCTTCGACCGCCTGCCCGATGCCATCGCCCGCCTCGGCGACACGGCGATTCTGGTTCACTGTGATACCGGTACGGGCGACAAAACGGCCAGCCGTGCCCTCGCTGCCCGCCTCGGCGATGCGATCCGCCCGCTGCTGAGGGACGGCGCCATCATCTGCTCGGACCAGCCGATGGACCATGCGCATTTTCAGGCGCTTCCCCTGCCGGAAGGCGTGGCAGAGGGGCGCTATTTCATGTACCGCGCACGCCTCTCCGCCGCCTAAATCCTTACCGACCGCAGGCGCAGGGCATTGAGGATGACAGACACAGAAGACAGACTCATCGCCGCCGCAGCAAAAATCGGCGAGATCAGAATACCGAAGAACGGATACAGAACTCCGGCAGCCACCGGTACCCCGGCAGCATTATAGATCAGGGCAAAGAACAGATTCTGGCGGATATTACGCATGGTTGCCCGTGACAGGCGCCGTACCCGCACGATACCGTTCA
>CAYXDL010000047.1:0-5039 GCA_964463775.1 uncultured Hyphomicrobiales bacterium | reverse complement strand
CAGCGTGAAACCGGCACTTTCGATTGCCACATCGGCACCTGTCCCCATGGCAATGCCGACATCGGCCTGGGCCAGTGCCGGGGCATCATTAACCCCGTCACCCGCCATGGCAACCCTGCGCCCGGCCTCCTGCAGTTCCCTGACAATGCGGGCCTTGTCCTCCGGCATCACATCGGCACGGATTTCATCGATTCCAAGGCGGGCAGCCACGGCGCGGGCCGTGCGTTCATTATCGCCGGTGGCCATGACGATGCGGAATCCTTCCTCGTGCAGGGCCTGCAATGCACCCGGCGTGGTTTCCTTGACCGGATCGGCAACGGAAACCAACCCGGCGATGGCGCCATCGATAATAACAAACATCACCGTTTCCCCCTCGTCGCGGCGGGTGTCGGCCACACCGGCAAGGTCACCGCCATCCAGCCCCATATCGGCGAGCAACCGGGCATTGCCCAAGGCGACGTCCCGGCCTTCGACCGTACCGCGAACCCCTTTGCCGGTTATGGCATCGAAGGCATCGACCGCGGCAAGGGACAGGCCACGTTCCTCGGCGGCACTGACAATGGCTTCGGCCAGCGGATGTTCCGAACCCCGCTCCAGACTGGCAGCAAGGCGCAACACCTCGTCCTCCCCATGGTCTGGTTCGGGGAGAACCGCCGCCAGCTTCGGCCTGCCAAGTGTGAGTGTTCCGGTTTTATCGACAATCAGCGTATCGACCTTCGCGAAACGCTCCAGGGCTTCGGCATTCTTGATCAGCACCCCGGCCTGGGCACCGCGACCCGTCGCCGTCATGATCGACATTGGCGTAGCCAGCCCCAGAGCACAGGGGCAGGCAATGATCAGCACCGAAACAGCGGCAACCAGTGCATAGGCCATTGCCGGAGACGGTCCCCAGACCGACCAGGCGATAAAGGCAATAACGGCAATGGCAATAACCGCCGGAACAAAAAATCCCGCCACCGCATCGGCCAGATTCTGAATAGGCGCGCGGCTGCGCTGGGCATTGGCGACCATTTCGACGATCTGGCTGAGCACCGTATCGGCCCCGACGCGCCTGGCCTCGATAATCAGAGTGCCGGTGCCGTTGATGGTGGCGCCGGTAACCGGGTCGCCCGCGGCTTTTTCCACGGGAACCGGTTCGCCCGAAATCATCGACTCATCGACCGAGGAATGACCGTCGATCACCACGCCATCGACAGGAATCTTTTCACCCGGGCGCACACGCAGGTGATCACCGACATGCACATCTTCAAGGGGAATTTCCTCCTCGCGCCCATCAGCGCGGATAACCCGGGCGGTCTTGGCTGCAAGGTCGAGCAGGGCCTTGATCGCCGATCCCGTGCGTTCACGGGCGCCAAGCTCCATCAACTGACCAAGCAAGACCAGAACCGTGATTACGGCACCGGCCTCGAAATAAACCCCGACATTTCCCTGCGCATCACGGAAGCCATCGGGAAAAATGCCGGGGGCCAGAACGGCCACAACACTGAACAGATAAGCCGCACCAACCCCCATGGCAATCAGCGTGAACATGTTCAGGCTGCGGTTGATCACCGATTTGACCCCGCGAACGAAAAACGGCCAGCCGGACCACAGAACGACAGGAGTGGCGAGGACCAGTTCAATCCACAGGGACAGACGCTCGCCCAGCATCTCGCGCAGGAAACCAAGGCCGACATAAGGCCCCATGGAAAGAACCAGCAGCGGAACAGTCAGAACCGCACCAACCCAGAAACGGCGTCTGAAATCGATAAATTCAGGATTGGGGCCCTCATCCGGTGCCGGGATACCCATGGGCTCCAGCGCCATGCCGCATATGGGGCAGTCCCCCGGTTCATCACGGATAATTTCCGGATGCATCGGACAGGTGTATTTCGTGCCGGCAGGCAGATCCTTCTGTTCCTGACGATGCGCGCCGGAAAGATAGTGCCCGGGATCGGCACGGAACTTGTCTGCGCATTTCTGCGAACAGAAGTAGTAGATCCGGCCATCATGTTCCTGCTGCGGTTTACCGGCATTCAGCGGTACTTTCATGCCGCAGACCGGATCGGTGGCGGTATCCGCATCTCCATGATCATGGTGGTGATGACGGGCATGGCTGCCGTGGTCGTGTCTGCCGCCGCTGTTCATGGCGAATACCCCCGTATTTGAGAGAACATGGAATAATACAGATATGTTTCTCATATATGGCGAATATGCGGCAATCATACGGAAAATAAGATTCTGCCGGCAGCAGAACAAAAAAAACGGCCACGCCTGTCCCGCGCGGCCGTCATCAGCAGAAGGAAGCTGCTCTAGAGGCTCTCGACCGTTTCCCTGAGCAGGTTTCGCACCTCCCCGGCAATCTTGCCGAGCTCCGGATTGTCGATGGCCTGCATGGAGGCCACGGGATCGACCGCGGCGACCTCCACCCGGCCATCCGCGGTTTCACGAACGACAACATTGCAGGGCAGCATGGTGCCGATCAGAGGCTCAGCCTGCAGCGCCTTGTGGGCAAAGCCCGGGTTGCAGGCACCCAGAATGGTGTAAGGCGGCACATCAACATCAATTTTCTTTTTCAGGGTTGCCTTGACGTCGATGGTCGTCAGCACGCCGAAGCCGCGTTCTCCCAGGGCGGCGGTGACGTTCTCGATGGTTTCATCGAAACCTGTGGGCACGATCTTGGTGAAGCTGTAGGACATTGCGCACTCCTTGATTATGTAAGCCATGGGGCATGACGCCGGAAGGCATGAAACAATCGGTCCTTGTCCATCGTACAGAATGATGTCCCTTTTGTGGCCTCTGGCCACGGAACTGATATAAGGATCACAGCCAAAGAATAAACCACGTCATTGCCACGAACAGGAGGATTCCGATGAACGATGAAATCTTCAACCTGCAACTGCGCAAGTTTCTCAAGAAAGTCGGTGTCGGCTCTCAATCGGCCATTGAGAACGCGGTCCGTGACGCGCTGGCCTCCGGACGCATCAGCGGCAATGAAGTCCTGAAGGCGCGGATGGTTCTGACCATTGAGGAAATCGGCCTGAAGCATGAGGTCGAGGGCGAAATCGCCCTCAGTTGAGCACATCGCGCCCCGCCTCATGGGCCAGGGGCAGATTGGCCAGAAGATTCTGCCCCTTCAGGCGCAGACGGTTGCGGTCATCCTTGCACAGGGCCATGAAGACCGGGCGGCCCTGCAGTTGTGCCAGCGCATTGCGGTGATCATCGAAGGTCAGGCTGAACAGCGACAGCAGCCCGTTGCGCATGGCCGGAGTCACGGCCCCGCCGCGGTAAAGGTTGTTCAGCAGTGCCGTGGCCGCATAATCGAGACCCAGATACCAGTCCAGGGTCTGGTCGACCAACTCCCTTAGTGGGGTGATCGACGTACCGATGCCGTGAAAATGCTCAATCCAGGCTTCCATGGCCCGGCACAGGGCATTCAGCCCCTGCCGCCCATGGCTGAGATCAAGCACCATGTGAAAGGCGGGCCGGGCAAAAAAACCGTCCGCGTTATCAGGGTTGAGGACCGGCAGCTCGACCGGTCTGGCCCGCACACCGCTTTGCTGGACAAGGCGGCCAAGATTGCCCATACCCGGATCCGCTGCCAGCCGCTCCACGGTTTCGCGGTCACCCAGAAGAATCGCGCCCTCACGAATCGTCACCATCTGTTCACGGAAGAATAATTCGCCGGCGCGGATCATGAACGGATCCCCGCAATCCCGCAGAATATGGCGCATGATCACCTGCGCCAGCAGATCGATGAAAACCGGCGCCACCGGCGGCGGATGGTTGTTGCTCTCCCTGCCGGTAAACAAGGCCAGATAGGCCCCCTCGATCGTCGGATGCGCAAGGAGATGATCGCGAAAAGCCAGAAAGGCGCGGTAATTGTCAACGGCATCAGGATCGCGCAGGCGATCCAGCCGATCCTCACTGACCGGCTGGCGGGGGTTTCGGCACAAATCGGCATGCAAAGCCCATTCGCCAGCACAGGAGTCATCAATCGGGGCCAGTTCCGGCCGTTCCAGAAACCCGGTCAGAAAGGCATCGCTGACGGCAAGATAGCCATCCGGCCCGCCTTCCAGCAGGCCATAGCCCTGATCGGGCCAGGGTATGATCTCATTCATCGTCCTGCCCCCACAGGCGGATGCCGCCATGCAGCGGATCCTGCGGCGCCACGGGATAAACGCGCTCACGGATCCCTTCCGCCGCCACCTCGCGCTCTATGGCCAGCAAAACCCCTGTCTCATGGGTACAGAGAGAGGCCGTATACGAAACCTCGTCCTGGGCAACGGGCAGGGCCGCCGGCATGTCGGGCGCGCCGAAATCGGAGACAAACAGCGCCGCCAGCCGTTCAACCGCACGGTCGAGTTCACGTTCATCCACCTCCGCAATCTCGACCAGGGTGGCATGACCGAAACTGTCGAGCCCCAGCCAGGCATTGCGAAAGGCCTGGCGGCCCTTGGCGCTCAGCTTTTCAGGGTCGAGATCGGCAAAGGCAAAACTGCCGGTCACCGCCAGTTCACCCGGCAGGGCGGCACGGGAAAAAACATTCTGATCCGACAGGTCGAGGCGGACGGTTCTGGGAAATTTCATTGATTGGCCGGAAAAAAGGGCCTGATGGGCACAATCGGCGCCTGCATCCCGGCATTGGTGTCTTCGGCGGTCATCAGTATGCCGCCGCCGATGCCGAGCAAGGCCGCCAAAAGAACGGATCCGGCGACGAAAAGCCCGATCAGCCGCCTGGTTCGCCGGGAAGATGCCGGGTCGGACGGCGCACTGTCCCCTTTCATATCAGGGCTGTCCGGTGCCGGGGCCTGTACGGGTCCGGGCTTTCGCGAGGATGAGGGCGGAAAATCTTCGTTCATAGGTACCGATTGTTACGGAGTTGTCAGGCTGCTGTGCCGGGCCTCAGCTTGCGCCCTGGGCCCTGATACGCTGGCGTAACCGCCTGAGATCGGCCCCGGAACCCCGGGGGAGGGTGATCCCCCGCCGCACCGGCCGGCTGGCCCCGATCCCGGTGGCATAGGCATTCAGCCCGGCCTGCAGCGATACCCTTTGGCGCA
>CAYXDL010000046.1:0-10292 GCA_964463775.1 uncultured Hyphomicrobiales bacterium | reverse complement strand
ATCGACTTCGAGAATCCAGTCGCCCGTACAGGCGGCAATGCCGGTATTGCGGCGCGGCCCCTCGATCTCCCATGCCCCTTCAATGATTCTGGCGTTATGGGCACCCGCGATCCCGGCCGAACGGTCGGTGCAGCGGTCCAGCACCACGACGATCTCATCGGCAAATGCGAGATGGCGCAGGCAATCATCAAGCTGCGCCTCCTCGTTATGGCAAACCACCAGTGCCGAAAGCGTTTTCTCCGCCATATTTTCCCGTGCCATCATCCTGTTGCGCTCATCAGGGAAGCCGCCCCTGCATCCATCCTTTCCCCTAAGGGATCGGAGAGAGGAAGGCAAAGCAAAAAATCCCGCCCCGCAATGCCTCCGGTCGTGCTATGAATAAGTGAATATATATTCATTTCATGAAGAGGATGGTAATGGATCGCCACGAAAAACAAGCCGCCATGCGCGGCGAAAGGAAGACGACATGACCAAGGTGCTTTACGAGAAGACCGGCCGCATCGGCCGCATCACCCTGAACCGGCCACAGGTCATGAACGCCATCGATGATGAACTGCCTGCCCTGCTGTCATCGGCCGTGGCCGAAGCCAATGCCGATCCGGAGGTTCATGTGATCATCCTTTCCGGCAACGGACCCGCCTTCTGCGCCGGATACGACCTCGCCTATTATGCGGAGGGAAACGGCAATGGTCAGGCGACCCAGGACATGCCCTGGGATCCGATGAAGGACTATGCCTTCATGGCCGCCAATACGGAACATTTCATGTCGCTGTGGCGCTCACACAAGCCGGTGATCTGCAAGGTCCATGGCTATGCCGTGGCCGGTGGTTCCGACATCGCCCTGTGCTGCGATCTGGTCATCATGGCCGAGGATGCCGAAATCGGCTACATGCCGGCACGGGTGTGGGGCTGCCCGACCACGGCAATGTGGGTTTACCGCCTGGGGCCGGAAAAGGCCAAGCGCATGATGTTCACCGGCGACCGGATCAAGGGTGCCGAGGCGGAACGCATGGGGCTGGTGCTGAAAGCGGTTCCCGCCGCCGATCTGGATGCACAAACCGAAGCGCTGGCCGAACGCATGGCCACGGTGCCGGTCAATCAGCTGATGATGCAGAAGATGGTCATCAATCAGGCGATCGAAGCCATGGGCCTGGCCTCGACCCAGCGCCTCGCCACCCTGTTCGACGGCATCACCCGCCATTCACCGGAAGGGATCAATTTCAAGAAACGCGCCGAAACCGTCGGCTGGAAGCAGGCGGTCGATGAACGCGACCGCGGGACTTATGACTGGACGGCGGACAAACCGATCAACGGCCCGGGCTGAGCCCGCCGGAAACAACCGGGGCAGGGCCGGGAAATCATCCCCCGGCCCCGCCGGTTCATAAACCGCCGGTTCATAAACCCCGCATTCCGCAACCGCCCTGGCGCGGTTCAGGCATACATACCCTTGGGCTGTCGCCCCGCCGGGTCATGCGCCGTCGGGAAATAGGCATGGCGCCTGCGCCGCGCCGCCGCGATGCGTTCGCGCGCCATTTCATCGGCGATCCGGCTGGTTGGTGCGCCCTCTTTTTCGGCGCGGGAGAAAACCTCGATCAGCGTATCGTAAATCCCGGCCACATGATCCATCGCCCGCTTGCGGTCAAAGCCGGGCCCCTCATGGCTGATGATGATAACGCCCCCGGCATTGATGACGTAATCGGGCGCGTACAATATGCCCGCATCGCGCAGCATTTCCCCATGCCGGTCCTCGGCCAGCTGATTATTGGCCGAACCGGCGACAATCGGCGCGCCGAGGCGGGGAATGGTCTCGTCATTCAGCACCGCACCCAGGGCACAGGGGGCAAAGATATCGGCCTCCACGCGCATGATCTCCTCGGTGGAAACGGCACGGGCGCCAAAGGACTTCATGGCCTCCGCAACCGCATCCTTCTGGATATCGGCAACAATGAGGCGGACCCCGCGTTCATGCAGGAACCGGCACAAATACATGCCGACATGGCCCAGCCCCTGCACGGCCACGGTCAGCCCCTCCAGACTGTCGCGGCCCAGCTTGTGGCGGACGGCGGCACGCATGCCATGCATCACGCCCCAGGCCGTTCCGGGAGACGGATCACCACAGGACTTGGCCGTGGTGCCGGCAACATGATCGGTGATGCGCCCGACCTCATCCATATCGGCAACGGTAATGCCGACATCCTCGGCCACGATATAGCGGCCGCCGAGGCTTTCGACAAAACGGCCGAGCGCCTGAAACAGCGCCGGGGACTTGTCCTTGCGCGGATCACCGATGATCACGGATTTCCCCCCGCCCTGGTCCAGGCCGGAAATCGCCGCCTTGTACGTCATGCCGCGCGAGAGGCGCAGAACATCGTTCAGCGCCTCGTCATCGCTGGCATAGGGCCACATGCGGCAACCGCCCAGTGCCGGGCCGAGCGTGGTATCGTGAATGGCAATGATCGCCTTCAGGCCGCTGTCACGGTCATGACAGAAAACGACCTGTTCATGCTCATCGAAACTGGTTTCGCTGAAAACTGACATAAGCGACTCCCTCGCTGTGATTTTTCATAGAGGGTGTCGCAAAATGATTGAAAATCAATGACCTAGAAGCAGACCACGGAAAAAAGCACGATTTTAAGCCAAAGCGGCACAACCCCGGAAAGGATCATTTTTCCTTTTCCTTTCCGATGAAACAAATCACCGATCCGGCAAGATGGCTGACCCACCTTTCCGGGGCACCAGCCGCATTCAATCGTCAAAAACGATGACCTGGCGGATTGCCTCGCCACTGGCCAGACGCTCAAACCCCTCATTGATCTCCTCAAGGCGCAGACGGTGGCTGATCAGCCGGTCAACCGCCAGACGCCCGGCCTCATAGAGGGCCAGATAATCGGGAAGATCGCGGCCGGGCACGCAACTGCCGATATAGCTGCCCTTGAGCGTGCGTTCCTCGGCCACCAGCGAAACCTGCTGCAGGGGCAGGGTATGGTCGGGATGGGCCAGCCCGGCCGTCACCGTCTGGCCGCCCCGGCGGGTGACGGCATAGGCAAACTCCAGCGCCCTGACGCTACCCGCCGTCTCTATGGCATGATGCACACCGCCATCCGTCAGCGCACGCAGCGCCTGCACCGCATCATCCTGCATCGGGTCAATGGCAGCCGTGGCGCCGAGCGAGCAGGCCAGATCACGTTTTTCCGCCAGAAGATCGACGGCGATAATGCGCCGCGCTCCGGCCAGCACCGCCCCCAGCACCGCCGCTAGACCGACACCACCCAAGCCGATGACGGCGACATCCTCGCCGGGGCGGACACCCGCGGTATTCAGCACCGCGCCGGTACCGGTCAGCACCGCACAGCCAAAGACAGCCGCCAGATCCAGCGGCAGGCGCCGGTCAATTTTTACCAGGGAATTCTGTGACACCACCGCATGATCGGCAAAGCAGGAAACCCCCAGATGATGATTGATCGCTTCGCCATTGCCGTCATGCAAACGCCGCCCGCCCCCGATCAGTTCCCCGGCACCATTGGCGACAGCCGCCGGTTCGCACAGGGCGGGGCGTCCTTCCAGACAGGGCCGGCAGCGGCCACAGCTGGGAACAAAGACCAGCACCACATGATCGCCGACGGCGAAATCGCGCACGCCTGCTCCCGTGGCGGCGATCACCCCTGCCCCTTCATGGCCGAGCGCCATGGGCAGGGGGCGGGGGCGGTTGCCGTCAATCACCGACAGATCCGAATGACACAGCCCCGCGGCGGCAATTCTGACCAGCACCTCGCCCTCACCGGGCGGATCCAGTGTCAGCTCCTCGATCCGCAGCGGGCGACTTTCAGTATAGGGTCTCGGCACCTCCATCTGCCGGAGCACGGCCGCGCGAATCCTCATCTCTCCCTCCATCCATTCGGCATCTTCATTTTGCTCTACTGATCGTTCGGACGGGAAGGGTAGCATTTTTCCGCAAACCATCCCAGAGTCGGGCGGGCTTGCCAAGCCTGCAAAGCTGACATAGCTCTAGGGTCAGGTTGCCAGGAGGCAGGCACAGCCCCACGACCCGAAACAAAACCTGAGGCACCGGAAAGGGCAAAGAGCCATCATGAACGATCATACAGGCCATCTGCATCTTGAGGACCGCGGCATTCTTCGCATCACCGGTGATGACAGGCGGGCATTCCTGCAAGGGCTCATCACCAACGATATCACGGGGCTGCAACCCGAGGGCGCGCTCTATGCCGCGCTGCTGACCCCGCAGGGCAAATATCTGTTTGACTTCCTTCTCTATGAGCAGGAAGACGCCATCCTGCTGGATTGCGAGGGAGGACGCCGTGATGATCTCGCCCGCCGCCTGAACCTCTACCGCCTGCGTTCGGCTGTCGGAATCGGGGATGAAAGCGAAGAATGGCGCGTATATGCTCTGCCGTTCATTGACAGCACCGCCGCGGCGCACCTGCGTGAGGCCTGCCCCGGCGCCATTATCACCCCCGACCCCCGCCATCCGGCCCTGGGGTGGCGGGCCGTGCTGACACCACGGCAGGAACCGGCACTGCACCAGCACCTGCCCACCATCCTGCCGCGAGAATCCTATGAGACCCTGCGCATACGCCTTGCGGTTCCCGACGGCAGCCGGGACCTTCTGGTCGAGAAAACCTACATTCTGGAAGCCGGTTTCGAACGCCTGCATGGCGTCAGCTTTGAAAAGGGCTGCTATATCGGCCAGGAACTGACCGCGCGGATGAAATACCGCGCCACCATCCGCCGCTGTCTGCGCGCCGTCTCCTTCGATGCCCCGCCACCGCCGCCGGATACTGAAATTCTCTGCGATGGCAAACCTGCCGGACAGATCCGCAGCAGTGCCGGCAATCTCGCCCTGGCTTTTCTGCGTCGCGAGATTGTCGAGAATGAACAGAACTGGCGGAACCTGTCCGCCGCCGGACATCATCTGAGGCCACTACCCCTTGAATAGCCGCCCCGGCCGAGGAAAAATCAGCCCTCCGTAACCCGTTGACACCCTTTGATGGAACGGGGTGTACAGTGAATTTCAGCTCTGCGCCATTAACAATATCTTTAAAGATATATCTAAAGATGCTATACATTCGTATGGGATGGTTGAACCGGAAGATTTTCCATCCTTGCGGAGATCCGGATAACAGGCTCTACGAAACAAAGCACACGAAACAACAGCTATTGCGGAACGAACAGGCAGCGCGAAATGGCCCACACCATGCCGGCACATCATACCGATGCCCCGACAACGGGCAGGAAACAGCAGCGCAGATGGCGCCGGTTATACCGGCGGGCCATCACCCTGAGCGTGCTTTCCGCCTGCTGGCTGGGCATTCTCATCATCATGATTCTGGGTGACAATACCGCCTGGGTGGTCGCCCGCATCGGTTATGGCGGCTGGCTGGCCGTGCTGATTGCCTCCATCCTGTTTCCCTTCCCCTGGCTGATGATGCTGCTCGAAATGGCCAACCGCCTGCACAATACAGGCCAGGTCCCAACCCTGAAGCAGACACCCTGACGGCAACGCTGCCGCATCCCGCGCACCGCCGGCGCGGCCCGGCTCAGCATAGGCAACCGACAACCGCATATGTTCTCCGCAACCTTCGCCCGTGGACCCTACGGGTAAATTCCGCTATTATTTTGCGCTGCAGTCGTTTTCAGTTCTTCAGTATCATGGTGAGCTTCAGATGCCGTCCTTTGATGTCGTGTCCCGCACGGAAATGCCTGAAGTCGACAACGCCATCAATGGCGTGAAGCGCGAGATTGCCCAGCGATACGATTTCAAGGGCAGTAACTGCGATCTGGAACGCAACGGAGAGATTATCACCATCCGCGCCGATGACGATCTGAAGCTGAAGCAGATGCAGGAACTGCTCAAGGGGCACCTTGCCCGGCGCAAGGTCGATGCCGGGGTTCTGGAGTTTCAGGAAGCCGAAAAGGCCGCCGGTCAGTCGGTGCGCCAGAATGTGCGCATCCGCGAAGGCATCGACCGCGATCTTGCCCGGCGTCTCGTCAAGGAGGTGAAGCAATCCAAGATCAAGGTTCAGGTGACCATCCAGGGTGACGAGCTGCGCGTCAGCGGCAAGAAGAGGGACGATCTGCAGGCCGTCATTGCCTTGCTCAAGGGGCTGGACATTGAACAACCGTTACAGTTCATCAATTTCCGCGACTAGACGCCGTCACCCCGGTCCGACCGCCGTCATCCGGGCTGGATTCCGGCTGTCCGCGGCGGCGTTTCTCCTGATACTGACACCAGTTGCGGCACGCGCGGCGGAGCATGATCACAGAACAACCGCCGACAGGGCCGAAATTGTTTATTGCCGCGATCCTGCCCGCGATATCGTGCTGCGCCTGGCCATCACCGCCTGTCAGGGAGAAATCGTCTCGGACAAGGAGGCCGAAGCCGCCAGAGCCCGCCGCTTTGCCGCCATCCGTCAGTCCCTCAACCGCAGCGAGAAACCGGCCTTCACCAAAGGGCGGCGACTGAAAATGATCGGCACCGGCTTTTTCATCACAACCGAAGGAAAGGTGCTGACCAATAATCACGTCATCGCCAATTGTGCCCTGCGCACCATCCGCCGGCCGAACGGCAGACTTTTCCGGGCTCGGGTGATCGCGACTGACCGGAAAATGGATCTGGCATTGCTCGATACCACGGCGCGGAACGTTCCGACGGTATCCTTCCGCCACCCCGCCCTGCCGCGCGACGGGGAAGCGGCCAATCTCCTCGGCTATCCCAATCTCGGCGCCATCGCCCCGACGGTGCCGCAGATATCGCCCGGACAGGTACGGGTGGACCGCCCGGCCTATCTGCTCGGCCCGCGCTTTCTGATCGCGGCGGATGTGCGCGCAGGCAACAGCGGCGGCCCGGTGATCGACGGGAAAGGCAATGTCATGGGCATCGTCTATGCCCAGATCGACGTGCCGGCGACATTAAAGAAAACCGGCCTTCTGGCCGAGGATACGGCGATTGCCATCCGCAATATCGCCATCGAGGATTTCCTCGACAGAAACGGCATCCGCATCACCTACAGCGATAGCCCGGCCCTGCCCGGCGGCGACAGTACCGCCATTCTCAAGGCCGCCGAACGGTTTATCGTGCGCGTCGGTTGCTGGCGCTGATGGCGGGGTTCACGGGCAGCCTTTCCCGTATATTGCTGCTGACCGCTTCTTTCATCTCCGCCCCCCCTGCTTTCGCCCGTCCCGCCATGGTCGATGTAGCGCTGCTGCTGGCCGTCGATGCCTCGGCCAGCATCGATTACAACGAGTTCGATCTGCAGATGCGCGGCATCGCCAGCGCTTTCAGAAATCCGGCCCTGATCGCGGCCATTGCCGGAGGGGCGAACCGGCGTATCGCTGTCGCCCTGCTGCAATGGTCAGGGCGCAATGAACAAAAGCTGGTGATCGGATGGCGCATCATCGGCACCGCCACCGAGGCCCGGGCCCTGGCCCGCGATATCCGCAACACACCGCGCTTCTTTCGTGGCGGCACATCGATCACCGCCATGCTGAAGGCGGCGGAAAAAACCTTTGCGGCCCTGCCCTACAAGGCCGCCCGGCGCATCATCGACATATCGGGCGATGGCAGCAACACCGACCCCCAACCACCACGAAACGCGCGGCGACAGCTTCTTTCCGCCGGGATCACCATCAATGCCCTGACCATTCTGGATGAGGAACCCGGCCTGGAACGCTTTTTCGCCGAAACCGTGACCGGCGGGCCGGACAGCTTCACCCTGCCGGTCGGCAGTTTTGCCGATTTCAGCACCGCCATCCGCGCCAAGCTGCTGCGCGAAATCGGCGCCCCGCAGCGCCTTTCCCGGCTGAGAAATACGCCCTTCGACATCAATTGATGTGAAATTTCTTGTATTTGATGCGTTTCGGCTCCACCGCCTGGGCACCGAGGCGGCGCTTCTTGTCCTCTTCATAATCGCGGAAATTACCTTCGAACCACTCCACATGGCTGTCGCCCTCGAAGGCCAGAATATGCGTGGCAATGCGATCGAGGAACCAACGGTCATGGCTGATGACCATCACCGAACCGGCAAAATTCTGCAATGCCTCCTCAAGGGCGCGCAACGTGTCCACATCGAGATCATTGGTCGGCTCGTCCAGCAGCAGCACATTGGCGCCCGATTTCAGCATCTTGGCCAGATGGACGCGGTTGCGTTCGCCGCCCGATAACTGACCGACCTTCTTCTGCTGATCGCTTCCCTTGAAATTGAAGGCACCGACATAGGCGCGCGAAGGCATTTCCCGCTTGCCCAGCACCACCACATCCAGACCGTCGGAGATTTCCTCCCATACCGTCTTGTCCGGATCCAGGGAATCACGGCTCTGATCGACATAGCCCAGCTTCACCGTATCGCCGACGCGGAAATTGCCGCCATCGGGCTGTTCCTGACCGGTGATCATGCGGAAAAAAGTGGTTTTACCTGCACCGTTGGGGCCGATGATGCCGACGATGGCGCCCGCGGGCATCCTGAAGCTGAGATCGTCGATCAGCAGGCGCTCCCCGAAGCCTTTCTGCAGATGTTCCGCCTCGACCACCAGATCGCCAAGGCGCGGCCCCGGCGGAATATAGATCTGGCCCTGGCGGCGTTCCTCCTCGCTATTATCGCCCAGCAGCTCCTCATAGGCGCGGATGCGGGCCTTGCTCTTGGCCTGGCGGGCCTTGGGCGACTGGCGGATCCATTCCAGTTCATGGGCCAGGGTGCGCTGGCGCGCCGCCTGTTCGCGGCTTTCCTGCTCCAGCCGCTTTTCCTTCTGCTCCAGCCAGCCCGAATAATTGCCCTCGAAGGGGATGCCCTCGCCGCGGTCCAGCTCCAGAATCCAGCCGGCGACATTGTCGAGGAAGTAACGGTCATGGGTCACGGCAACGATGGTGCCCGGATAATTCTCCAGATAGCGTTCCAGCCAGGCCACCGTTTCCGCATCGAGATGGTTGGTCGGTTCATCCAGCAGCAGCAGATCGGGCTTTTCAAGCAGCAGCTTGCACAGAGCCACCCGGCGCCGCTCGCCGCCGGAAAGTTTGGTGACATCGGCATCACCCGGCGGGCAACGCAGGGCCTCCATCGCCACTTCGGCCTCGCGGTCTATGTCCCAGGCCCCGGCGGCATCGATCTTTTCCTGCAGCTCTCCCTGCTCGGTGATCAGCGCATCCATTTCCTCAGGCGACAATTCCTCGGCGAAACGGGCTGAAATGGCGTTGAAGCGATCGAGCAGCGCCTTCTTCTCGCCCAACCCGTCCATCACATTGCCCAGAACATCCTTGGACGGATCGAGCTCCGGCTCCTGCGGCAGATAGCCGACACGGGCACCGTCGGCGGCCCAGGCCTCGCCATTATATTCCTTGTCGATGCCGGCCATGATGCGCAGCAGGGTCGATTTTCCCGCGCCATTGCTGCCCAGGACGCCGATCTTCGCCCCCGGCAGAAACGACAACCAGATGTCTTTAAGGACCTGACGCCCCCCCGGATAGGTTTTGTTCAGCCCCTTCATCACATAGACATACTGATAGGACGCCATGCCACACTCCAAACTGTTGATCGACCAGGCCGCCCTTTTATCCCAATGCGCGCCGCGCAGCAACAGCAGCCGCACCAGCGCCGGTGTCATGCATCGCGCCAGAGAAGCGGATAACGGCCAGCGCTACCTTGTGCAATAAAGCTTGTAAAGAAGCCTGATGACTTCGCGGGATTCGTCATTGGCGAGGGAATAATAGATGGTCTTGCCGTCGCGGCGGGCATTGACCAGCCGGTCGGCGCGCAGCCGCGCCAGTTGCTGGGAGACCGCGGGCTGGCGCATGTCCAGCGCCTTCATCAGGGCCGTGACGGGTTTTTCCCCCTCCGCCAGCAGGCAGAGAATAAGCAGACGGCTTTCATGTGCCAGGGCCTTCAGCAAAACACAGGCATCCCGGGCGTTGTCCATCATCGCATCGGGGAAAGCCAGCGTTTCTCCGTCCTCACCCGATTCCCCGATCATCTTTGCCGTTGCCGTCATGAGATTTTCCCGACTTCCTGTACATAACCATCCGAAGGGCATTCGCCCCCCTTATATATCCCCTCACCATACACCCCGGACAAGGGGGCGATAAAGGCGCGGACACCATTGCGGGCAATTTCCCTCCGCCAGGGCACAGGGCGGCCCATCGGCATCCTGCCCGGTGAACCCGCTGAACCCGCTACCCGGCAGCGGCATCGCCCGGACGCGCCAGCCGGTGGCGCAGAAACCCGATCATTGCGCGAACCTTCAGCGGCAGATAGCTGCGCGATGGGTATAACAGCCAGGCCGCCGTT
>CAYXDL010000045.1:0-10325 GCA_964463775.1 uncultured Hyphomicrobiales bacterium | reverse complement strand
TCACGGACGATCGCCATGAGAAGCCCCAGCAGGGTGAAGAAATACAGGGTTGCGAAGATGACGGGATAATCACGTTTGATCGCGGATTCGAAGCCGAGAAGTCCCAGCCCGTCGAGGGAGAAAATCACCTCGATCAGCAGCGATCCGGTGAACAGGACCGACAGAAAGGCAGCGGGGAAACCGCTGATGACGATGAGCATGGCATTGCGGAACACATGGCCATACAGCACCTGGTTTTCCGTCAGCCCCTTGGCACGGGCGGTCTGTACATATTGCTGGTTGATCTGATCGAGAAAGGAATTCTTGGTCAGCAGGGTCAGATTGGCGAAGGCGCCGATCAGCAGGGCGCTGACGGGCAGTACCATGTGCCACAGATAATCCAGGATCTTGCCGGCCAGGCTCAGTTCCGACCAGTTATCCGACACCAGCCCGCGCAGGGGGAAAATCTGCCAGTAGCTGCCGCCGGCGAACAGCACCACCAGCAGCACTGCGAAAAGAAATCCCGGTATGGCGAAACCGATGATGATCAGGTTGGTGGTCCAGATGTCGAAGGGCGTGCCGTCTTTTACTGCCTTGCGGATGCCGAGCGGGATGGAAACCGAATATCCGATGAGAAAGGTCCATACGCCGAGGCTGATGGAGACAGGCATCTTTTCGAGGATGAGATCGACGACCTCGGTATCGCGGAAATAGCTTTTGCCGAAATCAAAGCGCAGGTAATTGCCCATCATCTGCAGAAAGCGTACATGCAGCGGCTTGTCGAAGCCGAACTGGCGTTCAAGATCCCTGATGAATTCGGGATCCAGCCCCTGAGCACCGCGATAACTGCTGTCCGTTCCGCTGTCGGCATTGGCGCTGCCGGCGGTCGTTCCGGGCGATGCCGTCGTTTCGCTGCCCCCGCCGGTAAAACGCGCGGTGGCGCCGACGGCCGTACCCTGGATCTGGGCAATGATCTGCTCGACGGGGCCTCCGGGGGCAAACTGGATGACGACGAAATTCAGCACCATGATGGCGAACAGGGTCGGGATGATCAGCAGCAACCGTCTGACGAGATAGGCAAACATTTCTATTCCGCCTCCTGCCTTGCGCCTGCTTTCCCGCCTTCCTTGAGGATACGCAGCCTTTCCGCCTTTGCGGGATCGACCCACCAGGTATCGACAATGCCGCGCGCGTAATCGGGTTTTTTCGCCGGGCGGGAGAATTTATCCCAGAAAGCAATGAAATGCGAGCCCTTGAACCATTGCGGCACCGTGTAATGGCTGAACATCAGCACCCGGTCCAGGGCGCTGACGGCGGTGGCCAGTTCCTGCATGTTCCCTGCCCATTCGACGGCCCCGATCAGCGCGTCGACGGCCGGATTCCTCACGCCCGCGACATTCAGGCTTCCCGGAATATCCGCCGCGGCGCTGCCCCAGTAGTTGCGCAGTTCGCTGCCGGGGATTTCCGGCAGGATGAAGCGCCGGGTGATGATGTCGAAATCGAAGTTCTTGCGCCGTTGCTCGTATTGGGCCGGATCGACGATGCGCATACGGGCATCGATGCCGATGCGTCGCAGATTTTTCACATAAGGGGCGATGATCCGTTCGAAGGAGGGTTCGAACATGAGGAACTCGACCGATAAAGCATCCCCGGCCACGTTTTGGCGGCTACCGTTTCTCATTTTCCAGCCGGCCTGATCGAGCAGACGGGCCGCCGCACGCAGATTTTTACGATTGCGGCCGCTGCCGTCGGTGCGTGGCGGGATGAACGGCCCTTCGAACAGTTCCGGCGGCAGGCTGCTGCGGAACGGCGCCAGCAAGGCCAGTTCGGCTTTTGATGGCTTTCCGCGATGCGCCAGTGGTGAGTTTTCAAACATGCTGTCGGTGCGTTCATACAGGCCGTAAAACAGGTTGCGGTTGATCCATTCGAAATCGAAGGCCAGGCCGATGGCCTTGCGCACACGACGGTCGGCAAGGGCGGGGCGGCGGGTGTTGAGAAAGAAGGCCTGCACGCCGGAAGGGCTGCGATCGGGCAGGACGATGCGTCTGATCCGCCCGTTCTTCACGGCGGGCTTGTCGTCATAGGATGTGGCCCAGAAGCGGGAGGTGAATTCCTCGCGCAGATCGTAGGCGCCGGCGAAAAAGGCTTCCAGCGCCACCGTGCGGTCGCGGTAGGTGTCGATGCGGATGGTATCGAAATTCCAGCGTCCGCGATTGACCGGCAGATCGCGGCCCCAGTATTCCGGGTCGCGGCGATAGGTGATGCTGCGCCCGGGATCGACGGCGGCAATGCGGTACGGTCCGCTGCCGGGGATCGGTTCCAGCGTTGTTTTGCTGAAATCGCGGGTTCTGAACCAGTCTTCGGGCAGTACCGGCATGGTGGCGATCTGAACCGGCAGATTGCGCGCGCTGCCGGGGGCGAGCGTGAAGGAAATTCTGTCTTCCCCCTCGACGGATACCTTTTCGATCCCGCGCAGGGCACTGCGCCAGGCCGGATGCCCCTTTTCGGTGAGAATGCGATAAGAGAAGGCGACATCGCTGGCGCGCACGGGCGCTCCGGTCTGGAAACGGGCGCGGGGGTTGAGGGTGAAGGTAAGCCGCCGCCGGTCCGCCGACAGTGTCACGCTTTCGGCCAGCAACGCGTAATAGGAGGCAGGCTCATCGGCGGCGCGCGTCAGCAGGCTTTCATAGGTACCGCCGATATCGAGCGGCTTGTCGCCGCGCAGAATGAAGAAATTGACCGAATCGAAGCTGCCCAGATCGCGCAGGCGTAATGTGCCGCCTTTCGGGGCATCGGGATTGACATAATCGAAATGGGTGAAGCCGGGGCCGTATTTCAGATCGCCGAAAACCGCAAGCCCATGGCTGGCCGCGCCGGCCATGCCGGTTGTTGCCGCCAGCAGGATTGCGCAGGCGAGTCCCCGAAGGAGGGCTGTTGATACGCAGGAGAGGAATGAGCGCGGGCGCATGCTCACCTCGACTGCTGCCAGGCCCTGATTCTCGCCTCTCCGCCCCGGTCAATCCACCAGGCCCAGATATCGACACCGTAATCCGGGGTTTTCTCCGGCCTGTCCAGCTTGACCCAATAGGCGATGCGGTCATGGGTGATATGCCACTGGGGGATAACGTAATGGCCCCACAGCAACACCCGGTCCAGCGCCCGTGCCGCTGCCACCAGCGAAGGGCGGTCGGGGGCGAAGATGATCCTGTCGATCAGAGCGTCAACAGCGGCCGATTTGATGCCGATGAGGTTGCGGCTGCCCGGCCGGTCCGCCGCCTGGGATGACCAGTAATTGCGCTGTTCGTTGCCGGGGGAAAGCGACTGGCCCCAGCTTGCGACGATCATGTCGAAATCGAAGTCGCGCACCCGGTTCTGATACTGGGCGGCATCGATGGTGCGCAGCCGCGCCTCAATTCCCAGCCGTTTCAGATTGGCGGCGAAGGGCAGCACCACCCGCTCGAAGCCCGGGTCGGCCAGCAGGATCTCGAAACTGACCGCCTTGCCGGTAAGGGGTGAGATCAGCTTGCCGTTCCGCACCTTGTATCCCGCCTTTTTCAGCATCCGTGCCGCCTTGCGCAGATTGGTGCGGATACCCCCTTTGACGTTGGTGGAGGGCGGTTCATAGGATTTGGTGAAGACCTCCGCGGGGACCTTGTCGCGCAGCGGTTCCAGCAATGCCAGCTCCGCCTTTGACGGCAGGCCGGAAGAGGCCAGCGGCGAATTGGAAAAATAGCTCTTGGTGCGGGTATACTGATTGTAGAACAGGTTCTTGTTCGACCATTCGAAATCGAAGGCGTGGGCAATGGCCCAGCGAAGGGTGCGGTCCTGAAAGACCGGGCGGCGGATATTGTAGGCGAATGCCTGCATGCCGGTGGGGCGCGAATGGGGAATTTCCTCTTTCCTGACCAGCCCGGCGCGCAAGGCGGGGAAGTCATAGGCAGTGGCCCAGGTTTTCGACATGTTTTCGGCGCGGAAATCATAGGCGCCGGATTTGAAGGCCTCCAGCGATGCGGTTTCGTCGCGGAAATAATCGAAGCGGACACGATCGAAATTGTAGCGGCCGCGGTTGATCGGCAGATCCCTGCCCCAGTAATCGGGATCGCGTTTCAGCACGATGCTGCGGTTGACGTCGATCTTTTCAACCTTGTAGGGGCCGGTGCCGAGAAAGGGTTCCAGCGTGGTCGATGAGAAATCGCGCTTTTCCCATTCCTTTTTCGACAGGACGACAAGCTGCCCCATAATCTGCGGCAGTTCCCGGTTCCCGGCCGAGGCGAAGGTGAATTTGACCCGGAGCGGCCCCAGCTTTTCCGCCTTTTTCACATTGCGGTAATAGAAACGGTAGAAGGGCGCGCCTTTCTCGCGCAGCAGGTTGAAGGAAAAGATCACATCCTCGGCCCGCACGGGGCTGCCGTCGTGGAAGCGGGCGATGGGGCGGATGTTGAAGATCACCCAGGAGGCATCCTCAGGCACCTCCATCGATTCAGCGATCAGGCCGTATTCGGTGGAAATGTCATCCATGGGCGAGGTGGTCAGGCTTTCCACGGTCAGGCCGATGCCGGCGGCCGGATTTCCCTTGATGATGAAGGGGTTCAGGGAATCGAAGCCACCGCGGGCCGCCCGGCGCAGTTCACCCCCCTTGGGGGCGCCGGGATCGACGTAATCGAGGCGGGTGAAGTCCGGCGGGTATTTCGGCTCTCCGGTCAGGGAAAGGGCGTGAGTCTTCGTTACATGCTCCGCTGCCTGGGGCTGGGTCAGGGCAAGAAGCGCGAAAAAGGCGCCGGTCAGCACGGTCCGCAAGGTCATGAAGTCATCCCTGTCATTATCATTTCGGCATTTCCTGCCTGCAGATTATGACGAAAACACGGCTGCGGCCAATGAAACGCGAAAGGCTTATGTTCCGCGCAGTACATCTCGTGCCTGCTCATGCAGAGCCGGATCGCCGCAGGCCAGCACCCGGCCCGCGCTTTCAAGGGAGAGCGGCGCGCCCTGCCAGTCGGTAATGACGCCGCCGGCACCTTCGACAACAGGGACCAGGGCGAGGAAATCGAAGGGCTTCAGATCGTTTTCGCAGACGATATCGGCAAAGCCGGCCGCCAGAAGCCCATAGGCATAACCATCGGCGTTGAAACGGCGGGTTCCGGCCCGTTCCGCCAGACGTCTGAGCGGCGCGCCATCGGTCATTTCATAGGCTTCGATGCCATAGGTGAACATCGTGGCCCGTTCGAGGGATGTGCAGGGGCGGGTTTGTACGGGGCGACCGTTCAGCAGCGTCCGCGCCCCGGAGACACCGCACCAGCGATCGCCGGTCACCGGCTGGTCAATGATGCCCAGAACCGGGCGGCCGCGATGCAGCAGGGCGATCAGTGTCGTGAACAGGGGGATGCCGGTAATGAAGCTGCGGGTGCCGTCTATGGGATCCAGAACCCAGACATAGTCCCGGTCCAGGCCATGATTCGCAAATTCTTCGCCATAGATGCCGTCATCGGGGCGCTGTTCACCAATCAGGGCGCGCATCGCCCGTTCCGCCGCACGGTCGGCAGCCGTGACGGGGCTGGAATCGGCTTTGGATTCGATTGGTATCGGCTGGCGCCAGTAGGGGCGGATGGCGGTGGCGGCGGCATCGGCCAGCCGATTGGCAAATGCCAGCAGCTGACCGTTGTCAGGGGCCACCGCCATTATTGTTCTACTCAGTGGGCAGCGGGCTGTCCTGATCGCCGAGGCTGTGCAGGAACAGGATCAGCGCCGCGCGATCGGCCGGTTTCTTCAGGCCACCGAAGGACATTTTCGTACCCGGCACGAAGGCCTTGGGCTTTTCGAGAAAGGCGAACAGATCCTCGGCCGTCCAGTTGCCGCCCTTGGCCTTGAGGGCGTCGGAATAGGCGAAGTCGCTCTTCCGGGCCTTGGGGTCGCCATAGATGCCGTACAGATTGGGGCCAACCTTGTCCTTGCCGCCCTGATCGAAGGTGTGGCAGGCGGCGCATTTCTTGGCGATTTTGGCGCCCTTTTCGACCGAGGCACTGCCCAGCAGCGAGGCGAGCGAGACTTCGGCGGGAGCCTCTTCCTTGGCTTTGGCCTCGCCGGTGTTTTCCTCCTCACTGGCGGGCAGGGGATAGGCCAGCACTTTTTCATGTTCCACGGGGATGAGCGCATTGCTCAGCTTGCCGATCACAATGATGACCAGGATGCTCGCCAGAAGCGCGCCCGCAAATTTATTGAATTCAAACATGTTCATGACAAACCCCTTCTGTGGCCCCTTTCTCCTGCCCGCTCATGTACCGGCGCTTCCGCCGGCATGATCCGGTTGCGGCTGGTGCCGCCATGCAGGTGAGATCCGGATATATCCTGCAAAACACCGTGCTGCATCCGCCGGCGCTGCGGAGAATAGCGGTTCCTCCGCCTGTGGTGCAACCCGTATAGCGTCATTTTCCCTGCTGGCAAGGGGGTGAGCGTTTTTTACCCGGTGAATCAGTGCTGCTGATCGTCATTTCGGTGTCGGGCGGCGGTAATGCAGGGCCTCGGCGACATGCTCACGGCCGATGGCGGCACTGCCGGAGAGATCGGCGATACTGCGGGCGACACGCAGCACCCTTGTATAGCCGCGCGCGGAAAGGCGGAATTTTTCCATCGCCTGAAGCAACAGGGCCTTACTTTTGGAATCCAGTGCGGCGTGGCGTTTCAGGGCCTCGCCATCGAGGCGGGCATTGATGCCCGCGCCGCGTTCCTCCTGCATGGCGCGGGCAGCGGCGACCCTGACGGCGACTGTGGCGGAATCCTCTCCACCACCGCCTTCCTCCATCAGCTCCGCCGGCGGCAGGGCCGGCACGGATACGCATAAATCCATGCGGTCGTAGATCGGCCCCGAAATGCGGTTCTGATAATCCTGGGCACATTTCGGTGCCCGCGTGCAGGCCAGACCCGGATCGTCCAGATGGCCGCAACGGCACGGATTCATCGCGGCGACGAGCTGAAAGCATGCCGGATAGGTGATGTGGGCATTGGCCCGCGCGATCAGGGTTTCGCCGCTTTCCATGGGCTGGCGCAGGGCCTCCAGCGCCGGACGGCTGAATTCCGGCAGTTCATCGAGGAAAAGAACCCCGGCATGAGCCAGGGAAACCTCGCCCGGGCGGGCCTTCTGCCCGCCGCCGACCAGGGCCGCAACCGATGTGGAATGATGCGGTGCCCGGAACGGGCGATGGCGGCGCAGGCGGCCGTCAGCCAGTGTGCCGGCGATGGAGGCGATCATCGAAACTTCCAGCGCCTCGCGCGGGGTGAGCGGCGGCAGGATGCCGGGCAGGCGTGCCGCCAGCATCGACTTTCCCGAACCGGGCGGGCCGGTCATCAGCAGATTGTGGCCTCCGGCGGCGGCGATTTCCAGCGCCCTGCGTGCCGTCTGCTGCCCGCGGACGTCGGACAGGCAGGGCGGGGCCGTATCCGCATCCTCCAGCATGGGAACGGGCGCGGAGAGCACCTGCGAGCCCTTGAAATGATTGACCAGCGCCAGCAGGGAATCGGGGGCTAGAACCCTCACCTCCCCCGCCCAGGCGGCCTCAGGACCACTGGCGCGGGCGCAGATAATACCAAGACCGCGTGCCGCGGCATGCATGGCCGCGGGCAGGGCACCGCCGACGGCGGCGAGGCGGCCGTCCAGGGCCAGTTCGGCAAAGACGATATATTCGCTGATTTCATCGCCCGGCAGCACCCCCATGGCGACCATCAGCCCCATGGCGATGGCCAGATCGTAATGACTGCCTTCCTTGGGCTGATCGGCGGGTGAAAGATTGACGGTGATACGTTTCGGCGGCAGCGCCAGGCCGATGGAAATCAGCGCGGCACGGACGCGCTCCCGGCTTTCGCCGACCGCCTTGTCGGGCAGGCCGACGATGGTAAAGGCGGGCAGACCGGCGGAAAGCTGCACCTGCACATCGACTGGCCGGGCCTCTATCCCGGCGAATGCCACTGTATTTACACGCGCAACCACACCGCCTCATCCTATCTCTTTGGACAGAATAGAGCCATGGCCGGTCATGACAAGGAATTTGTCGTCGCGGGGGGCGGCCTCAGTCGCTGTCCGTCGTTTCCGCCAGAGCCTTGCTGATGGCCGGGACAAGCCCGCGATGGCGGCGGTTGAGAAAATGATACAGGGGGGATCGCAACAACACGCCGCTGATCGGCACGATATTGGTCAGCTTTTCTTTTTCGAGTGCGGATTCGGCAACCCGTTCGGCCAGCAGAACAGCATCGACCCTGCCTGCTTTCAGCATGTGCATGAGCTGCCCCGGCGTGTTGGCGGGATGCCGGTCAAGCCCGGCTGTTTTCTGTGCCAGCAGCGGCACGCCGCGCAGGATGCCGATGCGCAGGGATCTGAGCTCCTCAAACGTGGCAACCGTATCCGCGCCCCGCCTGCCATAGGCGCGGATACGGAGATAGGCGACGGGTGCAGGGACGCGGATGAGATTTTTATAATCACGGGAGATGATGGTGGCGCGGGCCACCACACCGTCGAAATCGCCGCGATCGGCGGCGATCAGCGCCCGCTTGCGTGGCAGGGGGAAGATTTCAAGCCGGATGCCGATACGTTCATAGGCGCGGCGCAGATGGCGGGCTGCAGTTTCCGAAATGGCATTTCGTTCCATGCCCGACAGCCGGAGAACCTGCCCCGCGGCCCGGCCCGGCCCGTCGGACAGGATGATGACCCCCAGGATCAGGATGACCCCGATGATCCTGACCGCCAGATTCCTGTATGACGATGTTGTCTCCTGCATAAGCTCAAGGATCGGGCGGAAAATCGTGAATTGCAAGCCGTTATCAGGGGCGTCGGGTCAGCGGCCGACACGCTCTTCCGGCCTCAGCGGGGGGATAAGGATATCGGATGCGTCTGTTTCTATTGTGCCTGCCGGCGGTGAGACAGAATTTCATCTGGTAAAATTTTCTGCGGCGATGGCCTTGTTGATGAGGGGCAGTAAAGCGCGGTGACGACGGTTAAGGAGATGATAGACAGGTACCCGGAACAAACGGTTGCTGATTGCGGTAACGCCGCTGATATTTCCTTTTTTGATTGCGGCCTCGGCCAGCGGTTGGGTAATCAGGGCGACGTCAACTCTTCCGGCCTTGAGCATCTGAAGAAGCTGAAGAGGCGTGTTGGCCTGGCGGTAGTTCAGGCCCACAATTTTTTCTTTGAGATATGGCGTGCCAAGTGTGATGCCGATACGGAGCGATCGTAAATCGCTCAGAGAGGATATCCGCCTTGATTCCGGCCTGCCGTAAGCACGGATGGGTACGTACAGGACGGGGGTGGGAACGATAAGCAGATTTTTGTATGCATTGGCAGCAGCAGCCGTGCGTGCCACGACGCCGTCGAATTCTCCGCGATCAGCAGCGACCAGTGCCCGTTGGCGTGGCAGGCTGTAAATCCTGACCTGTACGCCGATGCGCTGGTATGCACGTTTCAATTTACGCCTGACAACATCGGAAACAGGATTTGTCTCAATGCCGGCAAGTCTTAAAGTCTGAGCTTTGCCCCAGGCAGGGGCGCTGGCAGGCAGAATCATGCCCAGAAAAAGGCCACAAAAGAAAAAGATGGATAGTCTTACGGGTAGAATATATCCCATTTTCTGTTTTTCATATGCAAAACATCATATTTGCCAAGAGTCAGAAAGCTGACTCTACAATAAAATATGAGAAAGCGATATGGTCAGCCCTTCCCCTGATCAGGGCCGTTCTTTGTTTATGACGGCGACTGCACAGGGAAAGGGCTGCGGAGAATGGGACTGTTCTTGTTCATTGAGTTGTTCAGTGATCGGCATTACCGGCCGACACGCCCTTCCAGCATCAGCGGGCTGAACGGCGTTTTCCGGGCGGCAGGATGCACGGTCTGATAGCGGGGCGTGGTAATGTGGTTGCGGCCTTTCGCGGCCTTTCTGAAAATGTTCATGGCACAGTCTCCTCATCGCTCGGCATTGCGCTCTGGTTGTATCCATTCATATAGCGGCGGCGGTGCAGGGCGACCAATGCCATGTTTGCGTGGGGGGTATGCTTCACCTGCATAACGGGTAAAGCGAAGGTAAACGCAAATGCCGTGGCGGGTTCCGTGTGTTCTCTCAGGCGCGCCGCAGCGGGCGTCTGGTGACGCGGAAAAAGCTGATCGCGTTCAGTATCGCCGCCGCTACCATGCCCGCGCCGAGGCCATAGATCAGGCCGCTGAGGCCGAGACCGCGTTCAAAGGCCAGATACAGGCTGCCCGGAATGGCTATGACCCAGAAGGAGACAATCTGAGTGATCAGGGATATGCGGGTCGCTCCATAACCGCGCATCGCCCCGACCAGTGTGCCCTGGATGCCGTCGAAAAG
>CAYXDL010000044.1:0-10343 GCA_964463775.1 uncultured Hyphomicrobiales bacterium | reverse complement strand
CAATTCAAGAGAGCCTGGTCCATGGATATCGAATTCACGTCCCAATCCCTGCCCGAGAAGGGTGCCGCCGTCGTTCTGGTCCATGAAGGGGGAAAGCTGTCCAGGAGCGCCAAGGCACTGGACGAGGCTACGGGCGGGGCGCTCAGCCGTGCCATCGGGGCTGCCGGTTTCACCGGCGAGGCGGGCAAATGGCTCGATGTCGTGGGGCCTGAGGGCGGGATCGCCCGCGTGCTTCTGGCCGGGGCCGGGAAGAAGAAGGATATGGATGTGGCCCGGGCCGAGAAGATCGGGGCCGAGGCCGCCGGGCGCCTGTCGGACGGCGCGCAGGATACGCTGCATCTGTTTCTCGATGCCGGAACCGATGAGGATGTCGCCGCGGCTTTTGGCGGCAGGCTGGCCTCCTACCGCTTTCTGAAATACCGCAGCGAACCGCGCGATGAGGAAAAATTCGAACTGAAAAACTTTATCGTTCACAGCCGGAATCCGGAAAAGGCGGCAAAGCACTATGCGCGTGAACAGGCACTGGCTGACGGCATCTTCCTGACCCGCGATCTGGTCAGCGAGCCGGCCAATGTCCTCAATCCCGAGACCTTCGCCGAACGCTGCGCCGCCCTGGCCGGGGACGGGCTGGATGTGGAAATCCTGGATGAGGCCGATCTGGAGCGTCTGGGAATGAATGCCCTGCTGGCGGTTGGCCGTGGTTCGGCGGTGGAAAGCCGCCTTGTCATCATGCGCTGGAATGGCGGCAAGGATGATGAGGCCCCGCTGGCATTTGTCGGCAAGGGCGTCACCTTTGACAGCGGCGGAATCTCCCTCAAGCCTGCGGCGGGCATGGAGGAAATGAAATGGGACATGGGCGGTGCCGGCACCGTGACCGGGCTGATGCGGGCTCTGGCACGGCGCGCGGCGCCACTGAATGCGATCGGGGTGATCGGCCTGGTGGAGAACATGCCCTCCGGCATTGCCCAGCGTCCGGGCGATGTGGTCAGATCCTATTCCGGGCAGACGATCGAGGTGGTCAACACCGATGCCGAGGGGCGTCTGGTGCTGGCCGATGCCCTGGCCTATACCATTGACCGCTTCAAGCCGAAGGCCGTGATCGATCTGGCGACCCTGACAGGGGCCATCATCATTGCCCTCGGCCATGAAAAGGCCGGGTTGTTCAGCAATGACGATGATCTGGCCGAAGATTTGCTGAAAGCGTCGCGCAAGACGGGGGAAGGGCTGTGGCGCCTGCCTCTTGGCAAGGAATACGACCGTCAGATCAATTCGCAGATCGCGGATATGAAGAATGTCGGTGAAGGCCGCGCCGCCGGCAGCACCACGGCGGCACAGTTTCTGAAACGCTATGTTGGTGAAACGCCCTGGGCGCATATCGACATCGCCGGTGTTGCCTGGTCGAAAAAGGCGAAACCGATTGCGGCCAAGGGGGCGACGGGGTTTGGCGTGCGTCTGCTGGATCGCCTGATCCGTGACCATTACGAGGACTGATGCCGCGGCGAACGGGGTGATGTGACAGGCGGCACCATGACGGAATTTCTGTTCTATCATCTGCAACGGGCGCCGGTTGAGATGGTGTTGCCGAAACTGCTGGAAAAGACCCTTGAACGCGGTCTTCGCGCATTGGTCATGTCCACGGTGACGGAGCGGCTGGCGGCGCTCGACAATCATCTCTGGACCTATGCCAAGGCATCGTTCCTGCCGCATGGACTGGCGGGCGGCAGATATGATGCCCGCCAGCCGGTGCTGCTCAGCGAAGAGGCGGATTATCCTGACGGACCCCCGAACGGCGCCCGGATCCTGTTTCTGATCGACGGGGCGGATCCGGCGTGTAAATTCTCCTTTGAGCGCTGCGTCGATCTGTTCGATGGCGGCAGCGATGAGGCGGTTGCGGCGGCGCGTGAACGCTGGAAGGTTCTGCGCGACAGGCAGGACAGCCCCATGACCTACTGGCAGCAGGATGAGGGCGGGCGCTGGGTAAAAAAGGCCGAGGTCATGCCGGGGGGCTGAAAAGCCCGGAGAAGAACGGCATGAGCGTTGTCTTTCCGGTTTCCGGATCAGGGTCATTCGTACTCATACAAATCTGCTATAGGCGTTTCGCGCTCATGAAGATAAAATCAACGTTTCCGCAGTCTTCTGCGCTGAAATGGTTGGGCTCGATGATATTCATGCGTTTACGGGTTGTGGCGGTCCTGGCCGGCGTTCTGTTCGTTCAGACATCGCTGGCCCTTGCCGCACCGCCGGCCGATGTGGCGGAGGCCCGGGCGCAGTATCAGAAGGCCCGTGAACACATCACCGCCGGGGAATACGAGCAGGCTGTGCGCCTGCTGGATGAGATTCTGGAGTCCTCTCTGCTCGATGAGCGCGAGCGGGCATTGGCCCATAACAACCGCGGCCTGGCGAAACGCCGCCTTGGTGATGCGGAAGGGGCGCTGGCGGATTATACGGCGGCGATCCGCAGCTATCCGGCCTTCATCAATGCCTATTACAACCGCGGGACATTGCTTTCAGCGATTGGTCGTTTCGATGAGGCCCGGCGCGATTTCGATTTCGTCCTTTCCCGCCGGCCGGATCATGCCGCCGCTCTGTATAATCGCGGCAATCTGCTGCGCCGCGCCGGCATGCCGGCGGAAGCCGGCGCCGATTTCAGGAAGGTGATCGATCTTCGCCCCGATTTTGCGCCTGCTTATAACAATCTGGCTGTGGTCATGGTAGCCATGCGCCAGTATGAACAGGCCATATCCCTGTATGATCGTGCGATTGCCCTGGCGCCGGAAAGCGCGACCTTCCGCTACAACCGCGCCAATGCCCGCTATGCTCTGGGGGATCTGAAAGGCGCGATTGCCGATTACAGCAAGGCGATCGCCCTGGCACCGTCGAATGCCGCGGCCTATTACAATCGCGGCCTGGCGCTGGAGCGGGTCGGAATGAGCAAGCAGGCAATGGAGGATTTCCGTCAGGCCTATGCCATCGCACCGACCTTGTCGCCGGTGGCCGAAAAGATCCGCCAGATCGGCATCATCGAGGGACAGTGAGGGCCTGGACTGCCCGGAGGCGCGCGCTCAGCGGTTGGACCGGCTGTGGGTGGCGAAGCGCAGGGCCTCCTCGGCAGCGCGGAAAAGGGCTTTCGCCTTGTTGACGGTTTCCTGATATTCGGCTTCCGGGTCGCTGTCGGCAACGACACCGCCGCCGGCCTGAACATGCAGGATTCCGTCCTTGAGAACGGCGGTGCGCAGGGCGATGCAGGTATCCATGCTGCCATTGGCGGAGAAATAGCCGATGCTGCCGCCATAGATGCCGCGGCGGCAGGGCTCCAGCTCGTCGATGATCTCCATTGCCCGCACTTTCGGCGCGCCCGATACGGTGCCGGCGGGAAAGCCGCCGATCAGGGCATCGAGACTGTCAAAACGCGGATCGATCTGTCCTTCGACATTGGATACGATATGCATGACATGGGAATAATTCTCGATCACCATCTGCTCTGTCACTTTGACGGAGCCGATCTTCGCCACCCGGCCGACATCGTTGCGCCCGAGATCGAGCAGCATCAGATGTTCCGCCAGTTCCTTCGGATCGCTCAGCAGATCCTCGGCGAGGCGCTTGTCCTCCTCGCGGTTGGCGCCCCGCTTGCGGGTGCCGGCAATGGGGCGGATGGTGACCGTGTCATCGCGCAGGCGCACCAGAATTTCGGGGCTGGATCCGATGACGGCGAAATCCTCAAAGTTAAGGAAGAACAGAAAGGGCGAGGGGTTGGTGCGCCGCAGCGCCCGGTACAGTGCCAGCGGCGGCAGGTCGAAGGGCACGCTGAACCGTTGTGAGGGGACGACCTGAAAGATGTCCCCGGCCTGAATGTATTCCTTCGCCTTTTCGACGATGGCGTGATAGTCCTCCCGGTTCAGATTGGAGGATGGCTCCGGCAGGGTCTCGGCGATTTCGGCATTCGATCGCATGACCGGCAGGGAGCGCTCGAAATCATTGACGACATCGGCAAGACGCTCCGCCGCCTGATTATAGGCGGCCCGTGCCGACAATCCCGCCACGGGGCGCACCGGTGTGACGATGGTGACCAGGTCCTTGACGGAATCGAAAATCGCCATGACGGTGGGGCGGATGAACAGCCCCTCCGGGATGCCGAGCAGATCCGGATTGTTATCGGGCAGGTCCTCCATCAGACGGACCATGTCATAAGACATGTAGCCGACGATACCGGCGGCCATCGGCGGCAGATCGTCCGGCAGCTCGATACGCGATTCCGCAATCAGGGAGCGCAGGCTGTCGAGAACGCCTTCATCACAGGGGGTGAAACCCGTGGGGTCGAAGCGGGCATTGCGGTTTATTTCGGCCCTCTCCCCCCGGCAGCGCCAGATCAGATCCGGCTTGAAGCCGATGATGGAATAGCGGCCGCGGATATCGCCGCCTTCGACGGATTCAAGCAGAAAGGAATTCGGCAATCCGTCCGCAAGCTTCAGCATGGCCGATACGGGGGTTTCCAGATCCGCAACCAGCACAGTGGAGACGACCTGAGGCTGACCCTGATCGTAACGGCTTTCGAAATCGGTAAGCGCGGGAGAGATATCCATGGTTTCGTCAGTTGGCGGCGATGAGGCGGTTGAAGGCTTCGTTGTCGATGGTCACGCCGATGCGCTGCTGCAGGACCTCCTGATAGGCGGCAAGGATATCCTGGCGCATATTGCCGGCCAGTTGTCGTGACAGGGCCTTGACACCTTCCGTATCCTTGGTGGGATCGGCTTCGATGATTTCCGACAACTGGGCAATGATCTGCCCGCCATTGGTCGCGGCGGCCACGGCCTGCCCCGGTGTTTTTCTGAACAGGGCCTGCTGGGCCAGGCGCGGCAGTTCGCCGGCGACATTGCGCCGGAAGGGTTTGGAGGTTTTGATTTCAGCCTTGTAGGTGGCGGCGGCCGCTTCCAGCGTCATGCCCTCATTGATCCGCTCAGCCAGTTTTTTCGCCTCTTCCTCAGCGGCTTTTTCCCGCTGAATCTGCTGCCAGGCGGCGAGCACGGCATCGCGCACCTCCTGCAGCGGCTTCAGGCGGGAGGGAATGACATCTTCGACCTGAATGACATAGATCGACCCGTCCTCGGCAATCTGCACCTGCAGATCATCGCCGGGTTCGGTGGCAAAGACATTTTCAAGGAAGCTGGGTGAGAGGGGCAGGTTTTTCACCAGCTTGCCGTCCTCGCCGGTGCCGCGGGCGGAAACCGGCGGAAAGCTGCGGATACCGACACCGGTTTCCCGGGCGACATCCTCAAGCGGGGCACCGGTGGCAATCTGGTCTTCAAGATCGGAGGCCAGTTCGAGAAGCCTTTCCTCGGCCTTGCGTTTCTGAATGTCGCTTTTCAGCAATGCCGCCACTTCGCTGAGCGGCCGGACACTGCCGTCGGTCTTTTTCTTCAGGCTGATGACGTGAAAGCCGAAATCGCTGGCCACCGGGCCGACGATATCACCGGGCTTTGCCTTATCCAGGGCCTTGACGATCGTCGAGGGCAGGTCGGAGGCACTGAACGTCTCCACGCTGACATCCTCAGGTGACAGGCCAAGCTCCTTTTGGGCCAGGGCAACGATATCGCCGCCCTTGCGCAGGGCGGCCGCTGCCTTTTCCGCGTCATCGAATTTCGGAAAGATGATCTGCTGAATCTCGTATTTGGCACCGGTGTGGAACTCATCGGCCCGGGCATCGTATTCCTCGGCGATTTCCTTGTCGCTCACCTCCATTTTCGGGGCAAGCGTGGCAACGGAAACGGCCAGATAGCGGCCCTTACGGAATTCGGGCGCCGTGTAATCGGCGGCATTTTCATCGTGGAATTTCGCCAGCACCTCATCGCCCGGATCGGCCGGTGCGGCAAAGGCGGCATTGTCGATGCGGAAATAGCGCGCGACCCGCTTTTCATTGCGGTAACGGTATATGGTGTTGGTCATCGGCGCCGGGGCTTCGCGCATCAGGGCGACAAGAGAGTCGATGAGCTGGCGTCCGCCAAGCTCGTTGCGCAGATACTGAAGATATTCCCCTTCCGTCAGACCGGCGCGGCCAAGGGCGGAATCAAAGCGCATGCGGTCGAAACGTCCCGTTTCATCCTGGAATATCTTGCTGTTCTTCACCGCCCGGGCCAGGGCTTCCTTGGAGACGCCGATACCCTGTTCCTGCATGGCGATGTCAATGAGCATGCGGGCGATCATGCTCTGCAGGGTGCGCTCATACAGGCCGAAGCTGCGCGCCTGTTCCGGGGTGATGGCACGACCCAGGCTCTGCTGCAGGTTCTGCAGATCGCGGCGGAACTGGATGTCGAATTCCCGTCCGGTGATTTCCCGGTCCCCGACGGTGGCAATGGGGATATCCCGCTGGCGGGTGAGATAATCGCCGACACCCCATGCGACAAAGCTCAGTGCCAGAAAGAACATCAACACCTTCGCCACGATCGTGCCGGCACCCTTGCGCAAGCTTTCGAGCATTTCCGCCTCTTGAAACTCGTGAATATCAAAAACGGGCAGGGGCATTCCGCTCCCGCCGATCGCGGCATCATAGGCAGGGGCAGACGGGCAGGCAACAAGCGAATGTGCTGTGTGCCGCGGATGGGGACGAGGTTTAAAATGCGGGACAAATGCATTAGGGTCCGGACTCGCTGCGTGAACGCAGTTTCGGGCGTGGTATGCGAATTTGAGGGGGGTCAACGATGGCAAAAACACCCAGGCCATTGATCGCGGGTAACTGGAAGATGAACGGGCTGCGCCATGAGGCGCGCATCCAGATCGATGATCTGCTGGAGCGGATGGCGGAATCGGACCTGCGGGATCGCGACATCCTGCTCTGTCCGCCTGCGACCCTGATCGACATGATGGCAGCCGCCCGTCATGTGCGCTCACAGCCGCTGCTGATCGGCGGGCAGGACTGCCATATGGAGCGCTCCGGCGCCCATACGGGCGATATCTCCGCCGAAATGCTGAAGGATGCCGGTTGCGATTATGTGATCGTCGGTCATTCCGAGCGCCGCGCCGATCATGGCGAGGATAACGACACGGTGCGCCGCAAGGCCCGCGCGGCCATCGAGGCCGGGCTGACCGCCATCATCTGCATCGGTGAGACGGAAAGTCAGCGCAAGAGCGGGGAAACCCTGCAGGTTCTGACCGGGCAACTGGAGGGATCCGTTCCTGAAGGGGCGGATGCGGCCAATACGGTCATCGCCTATGAACCGGTCTGGGCGATCGGCACCGGCCTGACCCCGACGGTGGAGGATGTGGCGGAAGCCCATGCCCATATCCGCGAGACGATCGGCGGGCTGATGGGCGATCCGCTGAAGGCACGGCTTCTTTACGGCGGATCGGTGAAGCCATCCAATGCCGCGGAACTGCTGGCGGTGGATAATGTCGATGGGGCACTGGTCGGTGGTGCCAGCCTCAGGGCGGATGATTTCTGGGCAATCGTCACGGCGATCTGAATTAAGAGCAGCTGATCCTGCCCGGGCCCTGGCAGGGTGCCGGTGATGCCTGATGATTTAAGCACAGAAGGGGGCTGGCGCCTGCTGCCTGTTTGGTGTAAAAGCCGCAGCAGCGTTTTTCCGGACCCGGCATTCCCGGCCGGTCCATTTCTGATTCGAGGAAAGCGATGGAAACCATCATCCTTGTCATTCACCTGCTTCTGGCAATCGCCCTGGTTGCCGTAATCCTTCTGCAGCGTTCGGAAGGCGGCGCGCTCGGCATCGGCGGCGGCGGTGGTGGCGTGATGACCGGTCGCGGGGCAGCCAATCTGCTGACGCGGACGACGGCGATTCTTGCCGCCGGGTTCATGACCACCAGCATCGTTCTGGCGATTCTCGCCGGCAATACGGGGGAACCGGTTTCCATTCTCGACAGCGTTCCCGAAAAGACGGCGCCGGCACCCGCTGCTCCGGCCGAACCCTCCGGCCCCAGTGTTCCCGTTACGGAATAGCGCGGCGCAGGGGCGGCAGGCCAGTTCGGACAAATTCACCAGAGGCGGCTTTTCAGCCGCCTCTTTCTTGGGTTGATTGCAAGAATCGGTTACATAGTTAGGTCCATGACGCGTTTCATCTTCATCACCGGCGGTGTTGTCTCCTCCCTTGGCAAGGGGCTGGCCAGCGCCGCTCTGGGTGCCGTGCTTCAGGCGCGCGGCTATTCGGTCCGTCTGCGCAAGCTCGACCCCTATCTCAACGTCGATCCCGGCACCATGAGCCCCTATCAGCATGGCGAAGTCTATGTGACCGAGGACGGGGCGGAGACCGATCTCGATCTCGGCCATTACGAGCGCTTCACCGGCGTTTCGGCCCGCCAGGGCGATAATGTCACCTCGGGGCGCATTTATCTTGACGTGATTCGCCGTGAACGCCGCGGGGGTTATCTGGGCAAGACGATTCAGGTCATTCCGCATGTGACCGATGCGATCAAAGACTTCATTCTTGCCGATACGGAGGATACGGATTTCGTTCTGGTCGAAATCGGCGGCACGGTCGGGGATATCGAGGGGCTGCCCTTCTTTGAGGCGATCCGTCAGCTCGGCAATGAGCTGGGGCGCGGGCGCACCATGTTCATCCATCTCACCCTGGTGCCTTATATCCCGACGGCGGGAGAACTGAAGACCAAGCCGACCCAGCATTCCGTCAAGGAACTGCGTTCCATCGGCATTCAGCCCGATGCATTGCTGTGCCGTTCGGACCGTCCGATCCCCGAGGCGGAGCGGGCCAAGCTGGCCCTGTTCTGCAATGTCCGCCCCGAGGCGGTGATTCAGGCGCTGGATGTCGCCAATATCTATATGGTGCCGCTGGCCTATCACGAGGAAGGCTTCGACCGGGTGGTGATGGAGCATTTCGGCCTTGAGGACGCCCCCGAACCCGATCTCGCCCGCTGGCGGGACATCGTTGAGCGGGTGGCCAATCCGGAAGGCGAGGTGACGATTGCCATTGTCGGCAAATATGTGGAGCTGAAGGAGGCATACAAATCCCTGATCGAATCCCTGGCTCATGGTGGTATCGCCAACAATGTCAGGGTCAATCTGGACTGGGTCGATGCCGGTATCTTCGAATCCGGTCAGGATCCGGTGGCGCGGCTGGAAAACGTGCATGGCATTCTGGTGCCCGGCGGGTTTGGCGAACGCGGTGCCGAAGGCAAGATCAGGGCGATTACCTTCGCGCGCACCCACAACATTCCCTATTTCGGCATTTGTTTCGGCATGCAGATGGCAGTGATCGAGGCGGCGCGCAATCTGGCCGGCATTGAAGCGGCGGGCAGCACCGAGTTCGGCGAGTGCGGCGAACCGGTGGTCGGCCTGCTCACCGAATGGGTGCGGGGCAATCAGCGCGAGGTCCGCGGCAAGGACGGCGATATGGGGGGCACCATGCGTCTTGGCGCCTATGAGGCGGTACTGGCCGAAGGCTCGCGTGTTGCGGAAATCTATGGCACGACCCATATCAGTGAACGGCATCGCCACCGCTATGAGGTCAATGTCAACTACAAGGATCGTCTGGAGGCCAGCGGTATCCGCTTTTCGGGGCTGTCGCCGGACGGCGAGCTGCCGGAGATCGTGGAAATCCCGGATCACCCCTGGTTTATCGGTGTGCAGTTTCACCCTGAACTGAAATCCCGCCCCTTCGATCCGCATCCGCTGTTTGCATCCTTCATCAAGGCGGCGGTGGAACAGTCCCGTCTCGTCTGAAACCAGACGCAGGCCAACGGAGAGACCGGCATGAACGATTCCGCACCCGTAACGGTAACCGTCGGCGATATCGCCATTGCCAATGATCGCCCGCTGACGCTTCTGGCCGGGCCCTGTGCCCTGGAAGGGCGCGATCATGCCCTGTTCATGGCGCGTTCCCTGAAGGAAATCTGCGATCGTCTGGGCATCGGGCTGATCTACAAGACCTCTTTTGACAAGGCGAACCGTACCAGCATCGATGCCGCCCGCGGCATCGGGCTGGAGGCGGCCCTGCCGATCTTCCGCGAAATCCGCGAGGATGTCGGCCTGCCCGTGGTCACCGATATTCATGATCCCGCCCATCCCGAAGCCCTGAAGGGAGCGGTGGATATGATACAGATCCCCGCCTTTCTCTGCCGGCAGACCGATCTGCTGATCGCGGCGGGAAAGAGCGGCCTGGCCGTCAATGTCAAGAAAGGGCAGTTTCTGGCCCCCTGGGACATGCGCCATGTGGTGGCCAAGATCGCGGCCACCGGAAATCAGCGCATTCTGCAATGTGAACGCGGCGTCAGCTTCGGCTACAACACCCTGGTAACGGATATGCGCGCCCTGCAGATCATGGCTGAAAACGGCTAGCCGGTGGATTTCGATGCCACCCATTCGGTACAGCAGCCGGGCGGGC